>USFK01000233.1 GCA_900553935.1 uncultured Collinsella sp. | reverse complement strand
AGACATGGCTTACAGTTGAATCTTATGCCAAACGCCTGCTCTTATACCCACGCGCCGACAAATAACACAGGCTACTCCCAGGCTCCCCACACGTCGGGACAATAACCGACGGTGGCCTTTTTGCCGTTGCGTACGATGGGCTCGGCCAGAACCTGCTGGTTCTCGAGCAGCTTATCGAAACGCTGGCTGGGGGTGAGGTGCTGGATGAGTGCGAGCGTCTCCTCGTCCTTGGCTTTGGGGTTGAGCAGCTTGTCGATGCCGCCAACCGCCTGCATCACGCTCGTGAGCTCGCCCTTGCTCATCTCCTTTTCCTTAAGGTCAATAAACTGCACCTTAATGCGGCGCTCCTTAAAGTAGCGCTGGGCCTTCTTGGTATCGAAGGACTTCTTAGTCCCGAAAATTTGAATATTCATAGCTATGTTCCGCCGTTCTACCTGATGAAGTTGGTCCTAGCGCGATCGGCCTGGGGCGCTTCGATGCCGGCGGCCTTTCCCGCCTCGATGCAACGCAGGAGCCAGGCCATGTTTTTGCCGATGTTTCGCATGGTGGCAAGACCCTCGGCGTCCTGGGCGGCCTCGCCCGGCATGGCGCCAAAGACGTTGTTCCAGTAGGTGGATGCCACCACGGGCATCTGGTTGATGGTGAAGTACTTGTTGAGCACATCGAAGGTGGTCGACGTGCCACCGCGACGGGCAACGGCGACAGCGGCGCCCGGCTTGTGCGCAAAGGCCTTGCTGCCAGCATAGAATGCCCGGTCGAGGGCAGAGAGGATACGTCCGCTGGGGTGCGCGTAGTAGACGGGCGAACCAAAGACAAAGCCGTCTGCCTGCTCGGCGGCGGCAATCAACTCGTTGACCATGTCGTCGTCAAAGGTGCAGCGGCAATCGAGTTTGCCGCACTGGCCGCAACCGATGCAGTCGCGAATGGGCTTAGCGCCTAGCTGAAACACCTCGGTATCGATACCCTCGGCGTTGAGCTGCTCGGCGACCTCGGCGAGTGCGCGGGCGGTGTTGCCGTTTGCCTTGGGGCTGCCATTGACCAAAAGAACCTTCATCACTAACTCCCTCTGCTGTCGGTGACTTCTGCGGAGGATTATCGCACGAGAGGGCGGACGGCGTGGGGCGCGATGCGAAACGGCCTGTGTTTCACATCGCGCCCCATAACGCTAGTCCAGCTTGGTGCCCGGTACCTGTGGCGCCTCTCTAATCAGCGCATTAAGTTCGTTCAAAATGGAAACGGGCTGTCGGTCGACGGTGTCCAGATGAAGCGTCGCCACGCGAAGGGGCGGCTGATATTCAAATGAGCCGAGGAGCACGGGCGATCCCAAGAACCGTTCGATTTCGTCTGCAACCGCGTCGGTCTCTTCGGGATCAAAGTCGTCAAAGAGCGCCACGAACATCGGTCCGGTCGAGCGGAACAGACGACCCTTGCCGCGCGAGCAATCCATGAGGCAGGCGGCGCTTTCTGCCAAAACGCGGTCGCCTGCATCAAAGCCAAAGCGGGCATTGACCTTGGCGATGTCGTCGATTTTAATGGCGATCAAGCCCGCGTTTCGTGCCACGCGACGCATCTCGCCAATGGCGTTGACCAGGGCGTGGATATCGCCCAGACCGGTCACGGAATCGGTCGTATCTGCCAAGCTTCGGTTGGTGACAATGCCCACATACATGTTGGGCTCGGTATCGGTGCCGTCCAGGCGGTAACCTGTGCAGTCGCAAAGCGCGTATTTTCCGGCGGTATTCATGACGCGATACTGCATGCAGTGGAAGTGCCACGTGCCGTTTACCACCATATCGAGCTCGGCACGTACGTTGTCGCGGTCCTCGGGGTGAACACGGGCAAGCCATATATCGAGCGAGTTGTAGGGATGCTGGGAGGGTAGGTCAAAATCGCGCACGGCATTAACCGACCATTGCGATTCGCCGGTGTCGAGGTTAATGATGAACGGATAGCGTGTCTCGGAGCTCATGGAGATCGCTTGGAACACTCGGTCGTTGCAGGGGGGTGTTCCTATAGTTTTGTCAACTGGGCAATGCTGTTTTCGAGATTGAATC
>USFK01000232.1 GCA_900553935.1 uncultured Collinsella sp. | reverse complement strand
TCATTGTGTACCTAATGATTTTTTAATCCCCGTCCCAGAAAAATCACCGACTCGTGAAAGGGGTCTCCATGGACCTTGCCGATATTCGTCAGGCCATCGATGGCATCGACGCCACGCTCCTCAACAGCTTTGTCGAGCGCATGGACATTGCCACCGAGGTCGCCAAGTCAAAAATCGAGATGGGCAAGGCCGTCTTCGACCCCGCCCGTGAGCGCTCCAAGCTCAACAACCTCGCCAGCCGCGCGCCCGAGCGCTATGAGGCACAGACCATCACCCTGTTCCGCTTGCTCATGAGCATGAGCAAGGCCGAGCAGCAGCGCTACATCAACGAACTCAAGGGCATCACTGTCTCGCAAAAGGCCCACGCCACGGCCGTGGCCTTTGACACACCCTTCCCCCAGACGGCCACCGTCGCTTGTCAGGGCGTTGAGGGCGCTTACAGTCAAATCGCCGCGTGCAAGCTCTTCGACGTGCCCGACATCGCGTTTTTCGAGACCTTCGAAGGCGTTATGCGCGCTGTGCGCGACGGCTTCTGCGAGTTTGGCGTGCTGCCCATCGAGAACTCCACCGCCGGCTCGGTCAACGCCGTCTACGACCTGCTCGCCCAGTTCGACTTTCACATCGTGCGCTCGCTTCGCCTCAAGATCGACCACAACTTGCTCGTCAAGCCCGGCACCAAGCTCGCGGACATACGCGAGGTCTACAGCCACGGTCAGGCCATCGCGCAGTGCGCTAGCTTTATCGAGGCGCACGGCCTGCACGCCACCAAGTACCCCAACACGGCCATGTCGGCCGAAATGGTCGCCAGCTCCGAGCGCACCGATGTTGCTGCCATCGCATCGCGCAGCTGCGCGGCACTCTATGGCCTGGAGGTGCTGGAGCCCAATATCCAAGACTCAGACAACAACTACACGCGCTTTGTCGTCATCAGCCGCGAGCCGCGCGTCTACCCCGGCGCTAATCGCACCTCGCTCATGATCACCACGGCCAATGAGCCGGGCGCGCTCTATCGCGTACTCGAACGTTTCTACGCGCTCAACATCAACCTCATCAAGCTCGAGAGCCGTCCCATCCCCGGTCGCGACTTTGAGTTTATGTTCTACTTTGACCTGGACTGCCCCTTTGGCAGCAAGGCCCTCGACGACCTGCTCAATTCGATCGACGACGTGTGTGAGAGCTTCACCTACTTTGGCAGCTACACGGAGGTGCTCTAGATGACCGATACCGCCGCAACCCGCCCCTACGGCGTACTGGGCCGCGTGTTGGGCCACAGCTACACCCCGACCATCTACAAGGAGCTCGCTGGGCTCGAGTACGTGCGATTTGAGCGCGAGCCCGAGGACCTCGCGGCCTTTATGACGGGCGACGAATGGGAGGGTACCAACGTGACCATCCCCTACAAGCGCGCCGTCATAGAATACCTGGACGAGCTGAGCCCGCTCGCCGAGCGCATGGGCAACGTCAACACCATCACGCGCCTGCCCGACGGCCGCCTGCACGGCGATAATACTGACTACTTCGGTTTCCAGTGCCTGGTCGAGGAGTTGGGCGTTGAGGTTGCCGGCAAGAAGGCCCTCGTGCTCGGTGCCACCGGCGGCGCCGGCACCACGGCAAGTATGGTGCTGGGAGACATGGGCGCCATCGTCGTACCCGTGGGTCGCACGAGCGAGGTCAACTACGACAATATCGCGCAGCAGTCCGACGCCTCCCTACTCGTCAACTGCACGCCCGCCGGCATGTTCCCCCATTGCCCCGACGCGCCTTGCACGCTCGAAGGCCTCGATGCGCTCGAGGGCGTCATCGACATTGTCTACAACCCCGCCCGCACGGGCCTGATGCTCGAGGCCGAGCGCCGCGGCATCCCCTGCATCGGCGGCCTGCTTATGCTTGTTGCCCAGGCGGCACAAGCTGTCGAGCGCTATACCGGCAAAGCCACCCCGCGCGAGAGGATCCTGGACGTAACGGAGCGCCTGTCACGCCGCGAACAGAACATCGCGCTGATCGGCAGGTTGATGAATATTTGTGTAAACCTTTTGATGCAGAAGTTCTTAAATATCGTAT
>USFK01000231.1 GCA_900553935.1 uncultured Collinsella sp. | reverse complement strand
ACCAGATCATCAATCAGACTCATGTCTTCCCTTTCGTCTCTCGCGCATCCGCTTGCCGGGGCGGCTGGCACCGCCCGACGCTTACGGATGTGCGGCCCGGTTCGGTAACAAAAAACCGTCCTCGGGCATGTGCATTGCCCAAGGACGGTTGAATTCCGCGGTACCACCTTGTTTGACCCGGCGGATGTCTGGCCCGCCGCGCCCACTCTTTGCCCCTTTTCGCGAGGCTCACGGCTTCCCTACTGGAGACATCGCCGCCGCGTGGCCGCGCGCCCGTTGAGGTCGCTGCTCGGGAGTGAACGCTTGGCCCTTGCCACCGCAGGAAGGCTTGCAGCCCATGACCTTCCCTCTCTTGCCGGCGACGCGGCGGGCAAAACCCTCTCCGTCAACGCATTGGGCTATAGGATACCACATTGTGTAGGCGTATCGCCGCGTTCCGTTTTGTTCGCGCTGGGTACAAGGCGGATAGGTATGCAAACTGGCCGTGCGCCCACCTGCGGCGCTCGACCTGCGAGATTAAGGATATGGCATGGGAAAGAAGCACGATAAGAAGGCCGAGGCCGCCGTGGGCAAGGCGCCCAAGGGCATGAAGGTCGATAAGGCCGTCAAGAAGTTCCGCAAGCTCGAGGACAAGCTGTGGACCCGCGAGTATCTGCTCAAGATTGCCGAGTTCGACGGCGCCACCATTGCCCCCGCCAACGGCGCCGCAGCGCGTGCCGACGCCATGGGCACCCTTGCCGGCGAGCATCACAAGCTCCTGACCAGCAAAAAGTCTGTCGAGCTTGTGCACTCGCTGGCACGCGAGACGGTCGCCGGCGGCAAGATCGACGACCCGCAACTGCTCAACGAGATCCGCGTGCTCGGCCGCGACCAGCGCGAGGCGAGCGTCATTCCCACCGAGGAGGCCGAGGCTTGGACCAGGCTCACCTGCGAGGCCGATGCCGTGTGGCGCAAGGCCAAGGCGACCAACGACTGGGCGAGCTTTGAGCCCTATGTGGATAAGATTGTCGACAAGCTCAAATATCAGGCCGAGCTCATGGATCCCAAGCGCGATCCGTACGATGTTTGGCTCGACCAGTACGAGCGCGGGCTTTCCGCCAAGAGCTTCGACGCATTTTGCGACGAGGTCAAGGCCACGGTCGTTCCGCTCGTGCACGCCATCGGCGAGCGCGGCCAGCAGCCCGATGCCGACTTCTTGCACGCCCGCGTGCCCGAGGCCGCCCAGCGCGCCATGAGTTTCGACCTTATGAAGCTCGTCGGTCTGGACCTGGACGACACCACGCTTGCCTTTACCGAGCACCCGTTTAGCGAGGGCTTCTCGGTGGGCGACGCGCGCATCGCCACGCACATCTACGAAGACGACTGCATCTCCAACGTCTACAGCATCATCCACGAGGCGGGACACGCCATATATGAGCTGGGCGTCAATCCTGCCTATGCGCGCACCTGTCTTGAGGGTGGCACCTCCATGGGCATCCACGAGAGCCAGAGCCGCTTCTTCGAGAACACCGTGGGTCGCAGCCGCGCCTTTATGGGACCGCTGCTCGAGGTGCTGCGCCGCCACGCACCCGAGGTCTACGGCGACGTCGACGAGGACACGCTCTACCGCGCCGTGAACATCGCGCAGCCGTCGTTGATCCGCACCGAGGCCGACGAGCTCACCTATCCGCTGCATATTATGGTGCGCTACCAGATCGAGCGCATGCTGTTTGCCGGCGAGGCCACGGCCAAGGACATCCCCGCGCTTTGGAACCGCTTTATGAACGAGTGCCTGGGCATTCCCGTTCCCGACGACACGCACGGCTGCCTGCAGGATACGCACTGGAGCGGCGGCTCGTTTGGCTACTTCCCCACGTATGCACTGGGTAGCGCCTACGACGCCATGTTTGTGCCGGCCATGTGCCGCGACGGTGTCGACCTTAACGGCGCCTGTGCGAGCGGCGACCTGGCGCCCGTCCGCGCCTGGCTGGGCGAGCGCATTTGGCAGTGGGGCCGCGCCAAGGACGCGCCGGAGCTCATCAAGGGCGCCTGCGGCATGGCGTTCGATGCCCGCTACTACTGCAGCTAC
>USFK01000230.1 GCA_900553935.1 uncultured Collinsella sp. | reverse complement strand
TGCGCACGAACTCGCTCGCCTGCGCCATGTCGAGCGCCGCCCAGAGATCCTCGTCGGTCGCAGCCTCGTCGCGCCAGGTCAAGTTGCTGCGGATGGTGCCGCTCACCAGCGACGCGCGCTGTGGAACAGTCGCGACCACATGGCGCAGCTGGTCGAGCGGCCAAGCGCGCACGTCGGCACCCATCACGCTCACGCCGCCGGTGCCCGCATCGTACAGGCGCGGGATAAGCGAGACGAGCGTGGACTTGCCGCTACCCGTGCCGCCGATAATGCCGAGCGTTTTGCCCAGCGGCAGCTCCAGGGCCACATCGTCGACGGCATTTGCCGCACCCGCGCCAAACGAAAAGCTCGCATGGTCAAAGCTCAGCGCTGGAACCGGAGTGGCGCCACTTGCCAGGTCACCCGGCCTGGGCAGCGCGACCTGCTGGTTGTCCCCGTCCGTGATGCTCGGCTCACAATTGAGCACCTCGTTGATACGCGACGCGCTGGCGCTCGCCTTGGTAAAGACCACAACCAGGTTGGCGACGTACACGATGGAGGTCAGGGTCTGCGTCATGTAGTTCACAAACGCCATGACCTGACCCTGCGTGAGCTCGCCCACGTTGACCTGGATGCCGCCCACCCACAGGATGGCGCACACGCCCAGGTTCATCACCAAAAACGTAACGGGGTTAAGGATCGACGAGAGCTTGCCCACCGCGATGGCGGTATGGGCCTGGTCATCGGCGGCCTGGGCAAAGCGCTCGCGCTCGTGGTCCTCGCGCACAAAGGCGCGAACCACGCGGGCGCCCGAAAGGCCCTCGCGGCAAATGAGCGCAATGCGGTCGAGCTTTGCCTGCAGCTGCTTGTAGTACGGAATGCAGCGCGCCATGACAAACCAAAACACCAGGCCGATAGCGGGCGTGCAAATCAAGAAAATCACGCCCAGCTTAAGGTCGATGGCAAGGGCCGCAACCATGGAACCCACGGCCAAGAAGGGCCAGCGGATGAGCATGCGCACGCCCAGTGCCACGGCAAGCTGCACCTGGTTGACGTCGTTGGTGATGCGGGTGATAAGCGACGGCGTGCCAAAGCGGTCGAGTTCGGCATAGCTCAGGCGGTTGATGTGCTCGTAGAGCGCACCGCGAATGTCGGTGCCCATGCCCTGCGAGGTGAGCGCCGCCATCTTTTGGCAGACGAGCGTAAACGAGATGCCGATCACGGCCATGGCGGCAAGCACTATGCCGTAGTGGACGACGGCGTTCACGTCGTGTGCGCCGATACCCTTATCAATCATCTGGGCAATCACCAGCGGCGTCAGCAGGTCAAAGATCACTTCGATCAGCTTGCACGCAGGACCAATCACCATATAGCGGCGAAACTTACCGCCAAAACGCCTGAGCAGCTCAATCATGTATAGGCGCTCCCTATCATCATCCACATTCAATTCGAACCATGATAGTACCGCCACCCCAAAAGAAGCGTAAACAACTCGTCATTTCTAACGGGATTCAGTTTTCAGAGGAGCATACGCGCACACCCAGCCAGTGGCGGGCCAATCGCTTGGTATACTTACATTAGTGCTACCAAGTTAGTCGCCGATCCTTGAAATGAGGTGCCGAGATGAACGACATTCTCGCGAGAAGAGCAAGACGAACAACCTTGGGCATCGCCCTTTCCGCGGCACTTATCGCGGGAATCGCCCCCGCAACGGCGATCGCGGCGGAAACCAGCTCCCCCACCGGTGCAGTTGCCTTGCAGACGGAAGACGCGGCCGCCGCAAAAGAAAAAGCGTATGCAGCCATGCAGGAAGCGCTCAAAAACCTCGAGGCCGCAAAAGACGCCGCAAGTCCCGAGAAAATTGCGAGATTCAATGATGACATTGCCCGTTTTCAAGAGCTCCGCGACAAGATGGCGGCGCAAGCCGCCGAATTGGGCTTATAGGACAAAATGTGTGTCCCGATAGAACATCCGTTTCCATCCATTAATCCAGCCAGAACGGGTACGGGTCCCTGTGGTGGAGATCCTCCCACACGGCCCTGTCGCCCCACTCCGGCCCTCCGTCCTCGCGCGACGGCGAGGCGGAGTAGACGCTGAACATGCCGAAAATGGTAAACTGTTTTGGTAGTATGCCCATTTGCGGCAGCAATCGCGTGTT
>USFK01000229.1 GCA_900553935.1 uncultured Collinsella sp. | reverse complement strand
AGGTTATGGTTCCGCCAAAGCCGCCATTGCCAATAAAGAAGCCGACCACCGCAGCGATCACGACTGCAACCACAAAGGCGGCAATCATCGTCTTCTTGTGCTTGGATACGTGATCGTCCCCATCGGAACCTAGGGCGTCATCATCCTCATCCTGGGCCTCGGGCATCAGATTCTCGTCAGCGGCATCTGCGGCGATCTGAGCCTCCAGACGGGCGTCCTCTTCCTCGGCCGTCGTGCCAGCAGCAATGTGCTCGGCAGACGTACCGGCGACCAGATCGATCTTCTCGGTCTCGTCACCGTCGGGGCCTTCGCCGCGCTCGATGATCTGGATGCCGTCGATCTCGTCCTTCTCGTCCTTCTTTTGAATCAAACCCATATCGGTTACTCCTTGTTAGGAAACATAGTCCCCAATAGAATACGCCCGACGGAGCGCCGGGCGTATTGATTCTTAGGTTATACGCAAACACTTAAGTACTATTTAGGCGTTTGCAGCGTGCATACCTTAGACCAGGTGCGCGATAACGGCATCGGCAAAGGCCTGCGTGCCCACGGCGCCCTCAACGGAGCCGGTCTGGGCACGACGCACGTCGCCGGTAACCTGCTCGCCCTCGTCGAGCGTGGCAGAGACGGCGGCGCGAATGCGGTTGGCCGCATCGTTCTCGCCCAGGTGGTCGAGCATCATCGCAGCAGAGAGGATCTCGGCCGTGGGGTTGGCGATATCCTGGCCAGCGATATCGGGTGCGGAGCCGTGCGTCGCCTCAAAAATGGCGCAGTCGGCACCGATGTTGGAGCCGGGCGCCATGCCAAGACCGCCCACCAGGCCGGCGCACAGGTCGCTCACGATGTCGCCGTACAGGTTTGGCAGCACCAGGACATCGAAGTCGTTGGGGTTCTGGACCAGGCCCATGCAGGTGGCGTCAACGATCTTGTCGTTGAACTCGATATCGGGATAGCTGGCGGCCACCTCGCGCGCCACGCGCAGGAACAGGCCGTCGGTCGCCTTCATGATATTGGCCTTGTGCACGGCCGTCACCTTTTTGCGGCCGCAGCGGCGGGCATACTCAAAGGCGTACTCCACAATACGGCGGCTCTTGGCGATAGAGATGGGCTTGATCGAGATGGCGGAATCGGCGGCAAAGGTCTTCTGACCCGAGCGCTCGACGAGCTGTGAAAGCTCCTCGACCTCGGCTGCGCCCTCGTCGAACTCGATGCCGGCATAGAGGTCCTCGGTGTTCTCGCGCACGATGACCAGGTCGACGTCGCGGAAACGCGAGCCGTCGCCCGGCTGCGACAGACAGGGACGCACGCAGGCATACAGGTCAAAGTGCTTGCGCAGGGCCACGTTAACGCTGCGGAAGCCCGTGCCGACCGGCGTAGTGATGGGGCCCTTGATGGCAACCTTAGTCTCGGCGACCGCGTCGAGCACGTGCTGGGGCAGCGGCGTGCCAAACTCGTCCATGACGCCGGCGCCGGCCTCCTGGACGTTCCAGTTGATCTGGACGCCGGTGGCCTCGACCACGCGGCGCATTGCCTGCGTAATCTCGGGACCGATACCGTCACCGGGAATCAGGACTACATCGTGCGCCATAATCTGTTACTCCTCGTCTTCGGCGTCGTCAGATTTTTTAACGCTAGCACGCTTCTTCTTTTTGGAGAGATCCAGGCCAAAACGTTTAACAAGCATTTCGCAAATCTCGCTCGAACGGGCCTTGAGATAGCTGCCCTTGCCGTTCTCGGCGTCGAACTTAAGGCGCAGCGCAAGCTTCTCTGCGACCTCGGCGTCGATCTCGCCCTGGCAAAACTCGTACAGGCAACCGAGCATGTCGCGATACTCAAGGTCGCCGTGGTAGCACTGGATGGCCTCGTCCAGGATGGGCCAAGCCTCGCGCGAACGCTCGACACTCGTGGCACCCCACACGCACAGCAGGCGGAAGGCGGCATAGCGCAGCGTGGAGGAGATCTCGTCGAACAGCGCGGTCTCGGCACCCTCAAAGGCATCGCCCAGCTGTTCGGGGCAGGTGGTGGCGAGCGCCGTCAGGGCATCGAGGGCCTCCCAGCGGGTCTGCGCCTCGGGGCGGTCGAGCGCCTCGATCAGCGCGGGTACGCAGGGCTCGACGCGCTGCGGATCGCGCTCGGCAAGCAGGTGCATGTGGTT
>USFK01000228.1 GCA_900553935.1 uncultured Collinsella sp. | reverse complement strand
AAGCGCACGTCCAAGGCTAAGGCTGCCAAGAAGGGCGCGTCCGAGGATTCCGCCGAGACGACCGCCGATGTATCGACTGATGCCGCCGAGCCCCAGGACGTCGAACAGCCTGCATCCGAGAAGCCCAAGCGCGGTCGCAAGAAGTCCGTTAAGGCCAAGGCCGCCGAGCAGCATGCTGATGTCGAAGCGCAGGTTGATTCTGGCGCCGAGGCCAATGACGCCGCTGCGGCCAATGTTGACACCACCGCAACCGATGGTGCCGCCCCCGCCGAGAGCGAAGACGGCGCTCGCCCCAACCGTCGCCAGCACAAGCGCAACGAGGAGCGCAACGAGCGCAAGGACGAGCGCAACAACGACCGTCGCAACCGCCAGCGCGATCGCAAGCAACGCAACAAGGAGCGTAATGCCGCTCCCACTGAGCCCACGCTTTCGCGCGAGGAGCTCGCTGCCATGAAGGTCGCCGAACTTCGCGAGAAGGCCAAGGAGTTCGAGATCGAGACGACCGGCAAGAAGAAGGCCGAGCTCGTCGAGGAAATCTACGTCACCGCTGCGAAGGCCGAGGGCTTCCGCGACATCAAGGGCATTCTGCAGATTCGCCCGGACAGCTCCGGCATCATCCACGCCCATGGCTACATGAAGTCCAACGACGACGCCTTCGTGCCCGCCTACCTCATCCGCTCCGCGCGCCTGCGCACGGGCGACGTCATCGAGGGCTCGCTGCGTCCTTCGCGCGGCGGCGACAAGCGCGCCGGCCTCGCCAAAATCACGACCGTCAACGGTCTGGACCCCGAGCAGATTCGCAACCGTCCCAAGTTCGGCGACCTCACCCCGGTCTATCCCAACGAGCCGCTGCGCATGGAGCACGGCAAGGACTCTATTACCGGTCGCGCCATCGACATCGTGTCACCGATCGGCAAGGGTCAGCGTGGCCTGATCGTGTCCCCGCCCAAGGCCGGCAAGACCACGATCCTCAAGAAGATCTGCCAGTCTATCTCGATTAACAACCCCGAGGTGCACCTCATCTGCCTGCTCGTCGACGAGCGCCCCGAAGAGGTCACCGATATGCAGCGTTCCATCAAGGGCGAGGTTGTGGCGTCGACCTTCGATATGCCTGCCGACAACCACACCCGCGTGGCAGAGCTCGTCATCGAGCGCGCCAAGCGCATCGTAGAGCTGGGTGGCGACGTCGTGGTGGTGCTCGACTCCATCACGCGCCTCGCCCGCGCCTACAACTTGGCGGCGCCCGCCTCGGGCCGCATCCTTTCGGGCGGCGTCGATTCGGCGGCCCTATATCCGCCCAAGCGCTTCCTGGGTGCAGCCCGCAATATCGAGAACGGTGGCTCGCTTACCATCCTGGCCTCTGCCCTCATCGACACCGGTTCCAAGATGGACGAAGTCATCTTTGAGGAGTTCAAGGGCACCGGCAACATGGAGCTTAAGCTCGACCGCGACCTGGCCGACCGCCGCATCTTCCCGGCTATCGACCCCGTTGCCTCCGGTACGCGTAACGAGGACCTGTTGGTCGACGAGCAGATGCGTCCGTTTGTCTTTGGTCTGCGTCGCATTCTTGCCGGCATGAACAACACCGAGCGCGCAGCCGCATCGTTTATCAAGGGTCTTAAGGGCACCAACACCAACCAGGAGTTCCTGGTGCGTTCGGCCAAAAAACACAGCGACTACGAGCAGACGTTCTAGGTTGTCATCCACGCGCAGCGATAGTCATCAATGCGATAAAGGGTCGGGGCTTTGAGCCTCGGCCCTTTTCTATAGCGCCGCTCCGCGCTTATTTTTGACCGTAAGACCGACGAGCAGCAGGTTTCCCGTTTCAATCCGACATCGTCACTTGCAATCGACAGGACGGTTTCGCATAATAACTTTTAAGCTTCGCGACGGAAAACGCAGATGAAACGAACCATATACCGTTGCTTTGGGGCATAGCCCCGCTTCATCTTCTCTCGCGCAGCCAACTGAATGATGCGATTTGGGTGCTGGAAGATGGGGAGAGCTCATGGCTTCTTCTGATGCAACACAACGAGCAGTCCTTGCCGGACTTTCGTGCGGGATCGGCCTTGCCGCTCCCGTGGTTATGTATGCCGCGACGCTGCCGTTTTCGTCGGTGAACGAGACGGTCGTGGCGGGTGCAGTTCCCTTCGCCGTGGGCGCGGTGGCGGGCGCCGGCGGAGGGGTCAAGACCCCTCCCTACGGA
>USFK01000227.1 GCA_900553935.1 uncultured Collinsella sp. | reverse complement strand
GGTTTCCACCGGCAGGTTCTTTTCCTGTGCCATACGGGTAGGAGTCGGGTAATCCCCCAAGCGCCGCTTTACCATCGCCGGTCAGAGCTATCCGCAGCCGAGTCCCTACGACCGCCTAATTCTCGAGAACCTCGTCCGTTACCAAAACGAGGAGGTGGCGATCGTCGCCGCCGAGACCGAGGAGGCCGCCGACAAGGCGCTCAAGCTCATCAAGGTCGACTACGAGGTGCTCGAGCCGCTGCTCGACTTTACCCAGGCGCTCGATAACGACATCGTGGTCCACCCCGAGGGCGACGTGACCTTTATGTTCCCGCAGGGCGGCGATGTTTCGCGCAACTTGGTGTGCAGCGGCACGAGCGACTTTGGCGACCTGGACGAGGCCTTCGCCCAGAGCGACATCGTCTTTGAGCGCACCTACACCAGCCAGGCCACGCAGACCGCGCCCATGGAGACCTTCCGCGCCTTCGCGATAACCGACGCGTTCGGGCGTATCTCGGTGACCACCTCCACGCAGGTGCCCTTCCATGTGCGCCGCATGGTCGCGCAGTCGCTCGACATTCCGCAGTCGCAGGTGCAGGTCATTAAACCGCGCATCGGCGGCGGCTTTGGCTCCAAGCAGACGGGCTGCTGCGAGATCTTCGTTGCGTTTGTCACCCAGCAGACCGGCCGTCCGAGTTACTGCTGCTACACTCGCGAGGAGACCATCACCGCGGGCAACTCGCGTCACCAGATGCAGATGACCGTTAAGCTGGGCGCCATGAACGACGGCACCATCACGGCCATCGACCTGCACACGCTGTCCAACGCCGGCGCGTACGGCGAGCACGCTACCACGACGATCGGTCTTTCGGGCCACAAGAGCCTGCCGATTTACAACCATGTGAAGGCGAGCCGCTTTAGCTGGGACGCCGTCTACACCAATACTAACCGCGGCGGCGCGTATCGTGGCTACGGTGCTACCCAGGGCCAGTTTGCCGTGGAGAGTGCCGTCAACGAGCTCGCCGACATGCTGCACATGGACCCCGCCGACCTGCGCCTTAAGAACATCGTGCGCGAGGGCGAGATCATGCCGCAGTACTACAACGAGAAGCTCAACGCCTGCGCGCTCGACCGCTGCCTGCTGCGCGCGATGGACATGATCGGTTGGCGCGACAAGCCGCTGGCCGTGGACCTGGGCGACCGCGTGCGTGCTCTGGGTTGTGCGCTCACTATGCAGGGCTCTGGCATTTCCAACGTGGATATCGGCGGCATCGACATGCGCCTGGAAGAGGACGGCTTTATTACCATCGGCACCGGCGCCACCGATAACGGCATGGGTGTCGACACCATCCTGGCACAGATTGCCGCCGAGGAGCTGGGCGTGGAGAGCTCGCTGATTGTGGTGCGCGGCGTCGACACCGATGTGTCGCCGTTCGACGCCGGCTCGTACGCGAGCTCGGGTACGTACGTGACGGGCCTTGCCGCTAAGAACGCCGCGACCGAGCTGCGCGAGAAGATTTGCGTCAAGGCCGCCCAGATGTGGGACGTGGACGCCGCCGACGTGGTCTTTGATGGCCAGTACGTGCGTCTGTCCGACGAGCGTGCCGCGCGCGAGCAGAACCGCTACCTCACACTGCGCGACTTTGCCAACCTGTGCGTCAAGAACATCGCTGGCGGCGACGCACTGACCTCGCATGCCTCTGCCTGCCTGCCCGTTTCGCCTCCGCCGTTTATGGCCGGCATTGCCGAGGTCGAGGTCGACAAGGCTACCGGCAAGGTGACTGTGGTGGACTACGCGGCGGCTGTGGACTGCGGCACCGTGATCAACGAGGCGCTCGCGCGCGTCCAGGCCGAGGGCGGCATTGCCCAGGGCATCGGCCACGCACTCTACGAGATCGTCGAGCACGATGAACGCGGCCGTCTGCGCACCGGCAACTTTATGAGCTACAAGCTGCCCACGCGCTTGGATATCGGCAGCATTCGCGTGGCCTTTGAGCCGAGCTACGAGCCGACGGGCCCGTTTGGCGCCAAGTCGATCGGCGAGGTCGTCATCAACACGCCGCTCGCCGCAGTAGCCTCGGCCGTGGCGCACGCCACCGGCCATCAGGTTCGCTCGCTGCCGATCACGCCCGAGAAAGCGCTGCTGGGGGAGTAGCGGGTCAGCGAACAAGCCGTAATTGGCCCTCGTGATGTGCCACTGCTTCTCCGTTCAGATAGACATCTGCAATTACAGA
>USFK01000226.1 GCA_900553935.1 uncultured Collinsella sp. | reverse complement strand
GCAGTCACCGGAAGAAGCGTGATTTCCTGCGCCCGCGCTCGCGACGCCCGAGCGCGAGACCATCATCGACGAGATTTTGGATGACGTGGTGGGCTTGGGGCCGTTGCAGCCGCTCATCGAGGACGACACCGTTACCGAGATCATGATCAACGGCTGCCGCTCGGCTTTCTTTGAACGCGGCGGCGTCTTGTACCCCATCGAGCATGCGTTTGAGGATGATGAGCAGATCCGTGTGCTTATCGACCGCATTATCTCGCCACTTGGCCGCCGTATCGACGAGCGCAGCCCCATCGTCAACGCCCGCCTCAAAACGGGCTATCGCGTCAACGCGGTGATTCCGCCTGTGGCGATTGACGGACCGATTCTCACCATCCGAAAGTTCTCGGACCGTATCTGCTCGTTGGACGAGCTCGTGGGGTTGGGATCGCTGCCGCTTTGGTATGCGCAGCTGCTGTCGTGTGCGGTGTCGCTGCGACAGGACCTGGCGGTTGCGGGAGGCACGGGATCTGGTAAGACCACCCTGCTCAACGCGTTGTCATGTGAGATTTCCACTGGCGAGCGCATCGTGACGATCGAGGACTCTGCCGAGCTCAAGTTTGCGCATCATCCGCACGTGGTGCGCCTAGAGGCGCGCGAGGCTTCAATTGAGGGCGAGGGCGCGGTGACGATCCGCGACCTGGTAACTAATGCCCTACGCATGCGCCCCGACCGCATCGTGGTGGGCGAGGTGCGCGGTGCCGAGTGCTGCGACATGTTGCAGGCCATGAACACGGGCCACGACGGGTCGCTCACCACACTTCATGCGGGTTCAGAACAGGAGACCGTGGTGCGTCTGACGTTGCTTGCGCGTTATGGCATCGATCTGCCGAGCGAGCTCATCGAGGAGCAGATTGCCATGGCGCTCGACGGCATCGTGATGTCCGAGCGCCACGCCGATGGCAGGCGTTTCGTCTCCTCGTATTCGGGGGTGCGACGCGCCGCATCGGGTGGCGTAGAGCTCGAGCGCTATGTGACGTTCGATGCCGCCGAGCGCACCTGGACGCTTGACCGCGAGCCGCCGTTTATCGCAGAAGGCCTGCGGTCGGGGACGCTCACACAAGAGGAGGTGGACGAATGGAGATCACTGTGCCCCTCGTCGTAGGGGGCTTGGCAGGGCTTTCTGTCGCGACGGCGTGCGGGGCGGAACCTCGTGTGCCGCAGGTACCGCCGGCGGAGCTGGCACGTCAGGCGCTCGAGACGGTGGCAGAGAAGCTGCCGCGTGAGCTGGTGGAAAACGATCTGCTGAAAAAGATCGCCCGTTCGTGGGCATCGCTGGCTCCGGCGCATCGCCTTGGCCTCGTGATCGAAGATGCTTCGGGACGTTTGGCGTTTCTGCTGCTATCGAGCGGTGTCTGCTGCGTTTTACTAACGATGGTGTCGTTATCGCCCCTCGGATTTGCCTTGGGACTTGTTGCTCCGTTTACCGTTGGTGCCGCTCGGGATGGCTTTGAGAGCCGGCGCGAGCAACACGATGCAGAAGAGGCAATGCCCGAGGCGTTTACCGCACTTTCCATGTCGCTTGCCTCGGGACATTCGCTGGCCCAGGGCATGCGCTTTGTGGGCGCTCATGCGCAAGAGCCAGTGCATACCGAGTTTTTGCGGGTGGCGGCGGCGATCGATTGCGGCATCTCGGCGACCGACGTGCTCGATGACTTGCTCGTGCGTATCGACGCCCCCGGTCTTTCGCTTGTGACCTTGGCGCTTAAGGTGTCTCAGCGCACCGGCGCTCCGCTTGCCGACTTACTGTCCGAGGCGTCGAACATGGTGGGGGAGCGCATTGAGCTCAAGCGCCGCCTGGATGTTAAGACGTCGCAGGCTCGCATGTCTGCGCATATGGTCGCGGCGATGCCGGCGGGCATGTGCGCGGTGTTGGCGCTGCTTTCGGCAGATTTTCGTCGCGGTCTTGCGACGACCGCCGGCGCGGGCGCTGTGGTGCTGGGTCTTGCCCTCAACGCCGTTGCCCTGGTGGTTATCCGGCGCATTATGCGGGTGGAGCTATGAGCGCCCCGGTTGCAGTTGCGGCTTGCCTGTGCGCCCTGAGTGTATTTGTCGCGACGGGTTTGGATCGGGCGGATGCACGCAAGATCGCAGGGGCCTGCAAGCGCGAGGCGGTGCTGGTCGCTGCCGCGGGTCGCTCGGTGGTCGATGCTCTGACCGCGCGAGTGAAGGGCGCGGTTGGAGCGGGCGG
>USFK01000225.1 GCA_900553935.1 uncultured Collinsella sp. | reverse complement strand
AGGAAAAAGTGAAGACCCAGCATATTTTCTATATCCACTCCGTATTTCCGGCGAATGCCAGCTGATGTACGACACGATGATCCTCAAGCGCCACAACGACATTCCCGAGCTGGAGCGCATGCTCAAGGAGGCCGGCGACGACAAGGTTAAGGGTTGCCGCTTGGAGTACCTATTGGCCCTACAGTACAAGAACAAAGGCGACGAGGCCAAGTTTGCCGAGTACTTGGAAAAGTCGGGCCGGCACTCGATGGCTGTCAACGCGTAACGGGCGGCTTGTGCTAGACTTCTAGTCTCACGGGGGCGTGGCGGAATTGGCATACGCAGGAGACTTAAAATCTCTCGCCGCAAGGATTGTGGGTTCGAGTCCCACCGCCCCTACCATATGAAGCGTTCGAGCCCGTGTCCCTTTGGGATGCGGGCTCGCTTCTTTTAGACGCCGGTGAGACTCGAACCCGCGAGGGGGCGAGCGTCAAGCGGACGCGCAGCGTCCGTAGCGAGCCGGCGAGGACGCCGGCAGGAAGCCGAAGCCGGTGCGGATTTGCGCAACAAATACGCAGATGTCCCACCGCCCCTACCATTTGGCTTTTACGGGCCCGTGCCCCCTGGGGATGCGGGCTCGTTTCTTCTGGATGCCGTTAAGCCTCTAAGTTGCGGTGGAATAGTTCCTGTTTTGGCAGTTTATCAGCCCATTTAGGAACTATTTCACCGCAACTTATGAGGGGATGGTTAAAGGGCGCTGAGGCTGGGGGTCCAGCCGATGGTGGGTAGCTCACCGTCGAGAACCTCGTTAATGGTGGCGGCCATGCCGGCAAGCAGGCTGTTCTCGCTTACGGTGAGCGTGTCGTAGCCGCCGGCTCGCATAAGCTCGCGAATCACCACGGCACCAGCCAAGATCACGCCCGCGCGTTTGGGCTGTACACCCGGTAGCGCGGCGATGCCTTCCGCGTCCAACACAGACATGCGCTCGATAGCGGCCGAGACCTGCTCCAGCGACAGCTCGCGTAGGTGCACAAAGCTCGAATCGTACGGTTCCAGCTCGTGGACCAGAGCCACCAGCGTAGTCACCGTGCCGCCCACCGCGACTAAGCGTTCGGCGCGCTCAAAGTCGACAGGCAGGCCCTCAAAATAGGCGGCGAACTGCTCGCCTGCCCACGCGGCAGCGGCAGCAAGCTCGCCATCCGCGGGCGGCAACGCGGAGAAAAAGCGCTCCGTCACGCGGCGACAACCGATGTCCAGCGAGCGCGTTCCCTCCAGCGCAAAGACGCCGCGCTCCGGAGCGTATACGCCCGTCGCGAGTTCCGTGGACCCGCCGCCCGAATCCGCGACGATGATGCGCTCGCCGGCAAAGTCGTGCGCCACGCCAAAAAATGTCAGGCGCGCCTCGACCTCGCCCGGAA
The DNA here is from genome assembly GCA_900553935.1 of uncultured Collinsella sp. Taxonomy (GTDB): domain Bacteria; phylum Actinomycetota; class Coriobacteriia; order Coriobacteriales; family Coriobacteriaceae; genus Collinsella. The sequence continues at coordinate 834 of USFK01000225.1, read as the reverse complement.
TCACCTGCGGTTCGAGCCCCAGATCGTGCAGACCGTCCAGCAGCAGCGCGGCATTGGACGCATCGCGCGCGGCACTCGTGCAGGTGGTGCAGACGCACGCGGCCCCAAAGGTACGGGCTTCGTCCACAAACATGCGGCACGCAGCGAGCACGCGCTCAACGGCCGCCTCGCAAAAGCGCCCCGTCGCGTCCACGCCCTCGCCCAAGTCGGTGATCTCGGTATGCTTGGACGATTCCACGATCGCCCCAGCCTCGACCTGCGCCAGCACTAGTCGCGACGACACCGTTCCCAGGTCAATCGCGGCCACCTTATATCGTTTGCAATCTGCCATTGCGGGCTCCCCTCCGGGCGCTACTCGCCTACTCGCCGCTGGACGCGACCGTCTGGCCCTCGACGCCGTTAAATCCAAACAGCATATCGAGCGTCTTGATGTACCACGGTGCGTCCTTGCCGACCTCTTCGATCTCTTTGGCCACTTCGCTGGCATTCTTGGCGTTTGAGGACTTTTTGCTCGACGACGAATCCGAATCCTCGTCCAGACCCTGCACTTCAATCCTCTTCTCGCCGAGCATCGCCATGCCCAGGTCCCGTGCCGAATCCTTAATTCCCTCTTCCGAGAACCACTTATCAGTGTCTTTTTTCATCTCATCATTGTATTGCTGGCGAATCTCGACCTGCTTGGCCAAGATATCGCTCGAACGCTTTGCCACGTACAGGTCGCGCACGGGGAAATACAGGCTCACGAGCGCCAGCGCCACCACGATACCGATAAACAGCGGACGCAGAGAGCCATGCGTAAAGTCATAGATCGCCTTGACCACCGCGTTGTCGTTG
>USFK01000224.1 GCA_900553935.1 uncultured Collinsella sp. | reverse complement strand
GATAAATCAAAGGCAGATTACTACGCCGTGATCAAGCGGAGCATGATGGAGTTGCCGAAGGTGTTCATCTGAGAGCCGTGGTCATTGATGTAGAACTCACGCTGGATCTCATAGCCGGCGTGGTCCATAACGCGGCAGAGCGAATCGCCCAGCGCGGCCCAGCGGCCGTGGCCGATGTGCATGGGGCCGACGGGGTTGGCGGAAACGAACTCGACCTGGGTCTTCAGGCCACCACCGACGTTGGACTTAGCGAAGTCCATGCCCTTCTCGCGAGCCTCGCCAAAGATGGCATTCTTAACGGCAACGGAGAGGTAGAAGTTGATGAAACCGGGGCCTGCGATCTCAACCTTCTCGATCGCGGGATCCTCGGGCATATGGGCAACGATGGCCTCGGCGATCTTGCGCGGGGCGCAGTGGGCCAGCTTGGCGGACTTCAGGGCCATGGTAGAGGTCCACTCGCCATGAGAAGTGTCAGCCGGTCGCTCGATAGCGCAATCGTCAAGTTCAAATGCGGAAAGGTCGCCGGCCTCCTGGGCCGCAGCAAGCGCAGCGCGTACCAGCTCTTCAATCTTCTCGGGCATAGATCCTCCTTGTGTTAAAGCCCCCGAGCTCTTGGTCACTCGTAGGGCAAAAGCCAGAGTTTGTAGCACTCTATCACAAGCGAGGGGCACTGTCGCAGGGTAAAGCCAATCGAAATTGCATATGCACAAAATTGACTACAGCTTGTATGGAGTCACTCAAAGATGCCGGTCTGCCTGCAGATTATGCACGCGTTGAAAATGCATAAAGGTGTGAATGAGCTGTGTCTTTTATCGAATACTCTTACCTATCAGAGTTGTGTGCTTTTCCTGCATAAAGCGAGGATTTGCGCACGTCAGCGTGTTATTCTAGACATACGTAAATTCGTATAAGTTGGAGGTAGCATGTTCTCAATCGGTCAACACGTCATTCATCCGGGTCAGGGAGTCTGCACCGTCGTCGGTTTTAGGGACGACACGCCGCAGCCCATGTTGTTGCTCGAGGCCAAGCAGGGGCATGCGCAGACGATCCTTATGTACCCCGTGGCGCAGGCCGACCGTCTGCATGCCGCCATCTCTCAGCAAGATGCCGAGCATCTGCTGAGCCACTATGACGAGCTGGAGTGCGACACCTTTACCGAGCGCAACAGCTCGCTTGAAGAGACACACTTTAAGCAGCAGCTCAAGCTGGGCGCGCCCGAGACGGTCCGCGTGGCAAAGACCATGATGCACCGCATTCGCCAGGCCGAGGAAGCCGATAAAAAGCCCAGCTCTTACTATATGCGTGTACTCAAGGAAGCCAAGCGCCGCTCCATCGAGGAGTTCGCCGTGGCATTGGGCGTCACCGAGGAGGCCGCCGAAGCCCGCCTAGCCCAAGCCGCCCTCAACTAACCCATCCGCGCCAAAAACCACCACAAAGGGGACAGGCACCTTTGTGGTGGTTTTTTCGTTCTAGTCGTTCTAGTAGTATTCATTCTTAGCGATACCTGCGAGCACAAGGAGTCTTTTATGGCAGAGCCACTTTCCGCCGGAATCACCCGCGACCGTGCGTTCGAATTGCTCAACGAGCACAATAAGGACCCGTTCCACATCACCCACGGCGAAACGGTCGAGGGCACCATGCGCTACTTTGCGCGCGAGTTCGACCCCGAGAACGAGGAGTTTTGGGGCATCGTCGGTCTGCTGCACGACCTAGATTGGGAGGAGCATGAGGACGACCCCATGAACCACACCATCTATGCGGCCGAGATCCTTGAAGGCGAGGGCGCCTCTCCCGATCTCATTCGCGCCATTCAGACGCACACGTCGGACTTCAACACCTCGCTGCCCAAGCCCGAGCTGCAGATGGAAAAGATCCTGTTTGCCTGCGACGAGCTCACCGGCTTGATCGGTGCTGCCGTCATCATGCGTCCGAGTAAGAGCGTCATGGACTTTACGACCAAGTCGCTCAAGAAAAAGTTCAAGGACAAGCGCTTTGCCGCCGGCTGCTCGCGCGACGTGATTACGCAGGGTGCCGAGATGCTGGGCTGGGAGCTCCCCGAGCTCTTCGACCGTACCATCGCGGCCATGCAGTCCTTCGCCCCCGACCGCGACACCTTTCAGGCTTAATTCCAAAACCATCACAAAGGGGACAGGCACCTTTGTGGTGGTTTTTGTTTGCGCGGGCGTTAGGGGCGGACCTGGCCGGTGCCTCGGAGCTTGTATTTGTAGGTGGTGAGGGCCTCGGCGGCAAAGGGGCCGCGGGCGTGGAGCTTTTGGGTCGAGATGCCAATCTCGGCGCCCA
>USFK01000223.1 GCA_900553935.1 uncultured Collinsella sp. | reverse complement strand
GCCCCTTCAACCCCTCAAACGACAGAAACCCCGGCAGCTCTTCGCAACTGCCGGGGTTTCCGCGGAAAAGGGGGACATGATCCTCGAGCGAACGGGAAAGGGGCAACCGTTTTCGCTCAACTGCTTTATGCCCCTTGCCCGCGGGCTCAATCAGCGCGTGCTGCAGCAACACAAAGCCACTACACCTGTGACGGAGCTGTGAAGTGGTATCTATCGTTGGTGCATGCCATGCCAAAGAGTGTCCCTAATGACTAGTCATTTAAGAACGTCCCCAATGACTAGCTGCTGGCGGCGGGCGTGACTTTCATCCCGTTTGGCGTTCCGGTCGCCTAGATATTCGTCATGTGCGTTCGCAAACGTGGGACAATGACGCTGTTGGTATCACAGACAAAGGATGTGCCTATGAACGCCCCCGTTGCCAAGACCTGTCGGCAGCGCCGCCTATTTGCGCGATTCGCTTCCGTCTGCGCGCTCGCCGCGCTTGCGTTGTTGCTGTTGCCTGCCGCCGCGCACGCCGACGGCTACTCCATGAGCCAAACCCACATCGGCGCCACGGTTGAGGCCGATGGCTCGCTGACCGTTGTCGAGGGACGCCAGTTCGATTTCGACGACGACATCAACGGCGTGTATTGGGATATCAATACAGGCTCTAACCAGCAAGGCGGCGCGGCGGGCGTCAATGTGCTAAGCGTCGAGGAAGACGACACTGCGTTTAACAAGGTCGACAGCGCAAACAAAGGCGACGACGGCGTTTACACGGTGGAACAGTCCGACGACGGCGTAAAGATTAAGGTGTTCAGCCCCCACGAGAGCGGCGACAGCGCAATCTACTACGTGAGTTATTCCATGACCGGTGCGGTTATGAACTGGGCCGATACCGCCGAGCTTTACTGGAAATTTGTGGGTGACGGCTGGTCGGCGGATTCCGATGACGTCGAGATGGAAGTGTATTTCGCAAATGCCGCTGCCGGGACGGCTGCCGTCAAGGGCGATAACTTCCGCGCATGGGGCCACGGTCCGCTGACGGGCGACGTGTCGCTCGATGAGGACGAGCCCATGGTCACCTATACCATTCCCTGCGTGCATCAGGGCGAATTCGCCGAGGCACGCATCGCCTTCCCCAGCGACTGGGTGCCGCAGCTTGCCGCCTCGGGCGAAGAGCGCATGTCAACGATCCTGAGCGAAGAGAAGGAATGGGCCGACGAAGCTAACGCCCGCCGTGAGCACGCGCGTGCGGTTGCCAGCGCGATTGCCGTGGTGTGTGTTGTCGTGGCGGTTGCCTATACCGGTGTGATCGTGATGCTTAAGCTGCGCAGGCCCAAGCCCAAGCCGCTCTTCCAGGACGAGTACTTCCGCGATGTGCCCTCGGCCGACCATCCCGCGGTGCTTGCAGCTCTCATGAGCTGGAACGACGTGCCCGATCAGGCATATATCGCCACGCTTATGAAGCTCACCGACGACCGCGTGATCAAGCTGGAAGAAGCGACCGAGACCAAGAAGAAGGGTCTGCTCCGTCGCGAAAAAGAGGAGCAGACGTATCGCATCACAGTGACCGACGAGGCCTGGAAGGCTGCCAAGAAGGACGGCATCGATCGCGACGTGCTCAAGGTCTTCTTTGCTGGCGTTAAGCCCGATAAGGACGGAGTCCGTTCGCGCACGTTTAGCGAGTTGGAGGAGTACGCTAGCGAGCGCACCACATCTGTTGGCGACAAGCTCGAGGACTATCAGAGCACAGTTAAGGGCAAGCTGGAGGCGCGCGAGCTTATTGCATCGGATGGCACTATCGCGATGGTGGCCGGCCTGGTTCTCGGCATCATCATTGTCTTTGGCATTCTGGGCTCTCTGTTCTATACCGACTTTGCGGATGCCAACGTCGGTGCCGCTATGATCTCGATCCCCGTTACGATCGTGGGCTTTGTCCTGAGCTGCACCTTCCGCCGTTACACGCCGGAGGGCGCCGAGGTGGCGGCTCGCTGCAAGGCGCTCAAGCATTGGCTCGAGGACTTTACGCGCCTGAAGGAGGCTATCCCCAGCGACCTAATCTTGTGGAACAAACTGCTGGTGATGGGCGTTGCCCTGGGCGTTTCGAAAGAAGTGCTGCGACAGCTGGCCGAGGCCGTGCCTGCGGATCTGCGCAACAGCGACGATTTCTACGACAACTACCCCTGCTACTGGTGGTATTACCATCACTACGGCAACGAGTCTCCGCTCGATTCGTTCAACGAGGTGTATCACGAGACCATCCGCGAGCTGGCTTCGAGTTCCGATAGCTCGAGCGGCGGCAGCGGCGGCGGCTTTTCCGGTGGCGGCGG
>USFK01000222.1 GCA_900553935.1 uncultured Collinsella sp. | reverse complement strand
GGCGGCGCGGCGTGCCGTCCTCGCGGTAGGCGTCGGGCGCGGTGCCGCGAAGGGTCGCCACCAAGCCGGTCTTGAGCGGACGCTCGTAGGGGATATTCATGGCGTCGAGCTGGTTGGCGATGTCGGGGGTCGTGCGCTCCTCGGCAAGGCTCAGCTCCGGGTGCTTATGGAAGTGCCGGCGCTGCTTGATGATATAGGGTTCAAACTCGGTAGCGATATCTTTGATGGCTGCGGTGACGTCGTCAGCCGCGCGAGCCTCGGTCGCCGCCATAATCTGCTGTGCCTTGGTCTTCGTCATGGTCGATTTGCTCCTTGCTGGGTTGATCGCAAAATCGTACAGGCTCTCTCCAGTATGCCACCTGCCGCTAGGGCTGGTAAAGTTGCCGTTTGCCGCTTGGGGTTTTGTTACAAGGGCGGGGGAGTACACTCGGGGGTGTTGAATTTCCTGCCAGAGATGGGGATGCCCATGCAACATATCGATCGGATTATCCGCTCCAAGAACGTCTTTACCGCGCAAGACGGCATCGATACCGCCCGCGAGCTGGCGATTGCCATCGCAGGCGACCGTATCGTCGCAGTCGGTGCGCCCGATGACGTGATTGCCGCCGCGCCTGCCGCCACGCCGGTTATCGACTACGGCGAGCAGTTTGTCTGCCCCGGTTTCCACGATGCGCACCTGCATTTCTTCCATACTTCGGTTGGCTCCTCGCCGTACATGCTCATGGATATGGGCACGTCCGAGGCAGCATTGGTGCAGCATGCGCTCGAGTTTTCCAAAGGCTTGCCAGATGACGCCTGGGTCGTGACCCAGGGTTGGCGCGATTACCGCTGGGATCCGCCCGAGCACCCTACCAAGGCCTCCCTCGATGCGGCATTTCCCGATCGTCCCTGCGTTATGTACTCGGGCGACGGGCACACGCTGTGGCTCAACAGCCGCGCACTCGAGGCGCTCGGCGTTACGCGCGACAGCGAGCCTCCGGCGGGTGGCAGTTACGACAAAGATGCAAATGGCGAGCTTACGGGTATCGCCCACGAGGCGGCTGCTATGCAGCTGCTGCCGCGCTGCCTGGAGTGGCTGGGCGAGGACCGCATCGCGAGCGCTTACGCCGACCAGATGAAGCGTATGGCCGAGCAAGGCATCACCTCAATCTGCGATATGTCGCTCATGCCCATGCCGGGCTGCGACTTTATTCGCGACGATGTTTACGACAAGCTGCAGGCCTCCGGCAAGCTGGGCATCCGTGCCCATCTGTTCCCCACGTTGCTGGATGACCAATCGCGCTTAGAAGAACTGCAGACCCGCTACGCGAACAACGCGCTGCTCTCGGCGCCTGGTTTTAAGCAGTTCTTCGACGGCGTCTCGAGCGAACACACGGCCTATCTCACCGATCCCTATACCAACCCGCGCTTCCCGGGCGACCAGGGCCGTCTGACGGTTCCCGTCGAGCGCATGCGCAAGCTGGTCCTGGCGGCAGCCGAGCGCGGCCACACCGTGCGCATCCACGTTATCGGCGACGGCGCCATCCATGCCGCACTCGATATCTTTGAGGAGGCGGCAGAGCTCTACGGCTTGCCCCAGCACGGCCATAATACGCTTGAGCATTTGGAGAATCTGCTGCCCGAGGACATCGATCGTCTGCGCAAACTCAACGTCATTGCCTCGAGCCAGCCCTGTCATATCACACTCGACCCGGGTGGTCCGGAGCGCGACCTGGGCTTGGAGCGTAGCCGCATCATGTGGCCGTTTGCGACCTATAAGCAGCGCGGTATCCGCCAAGCCTTCGGCACCGATAGCCCCATCACAGCCGTTACCAGCATGAACGTGCTCTACACGGCTATCACCCGCCAAGACCCCAAAAGCCACTGGCCCGAGGGCGGCTGGTTACCGAGTGAGCGTATCGACGCGGCAACAGCCCTGCGCAACTACACCCTGGGCAGCGCCTATGCAGCGGGCGACGAGCAAAACCTCGGCAGTCTGGAGCCCGGCAAGTACGCCGACCTGGTAGTCCTGGACCAAAACCCACTCACCATCGACCCCCAAGAGCTGCAAGCCACCAAGGTTCAGGCCACCTACCTGGCAGGTAACTTAATCTACGAGCGCTAACCTCATACCCCACTCATAAGGGGCACGTTTCAGCAACGTGTCCCTTTCTTATTCGCACCATCCGCATCGCCATTTTGCTGCACTGACTTTTCTGAATGCCGGGTCCGAATTAGTTAACCTGGCTCCCGTGTGGCTCCGGAGGGGCGGGGCATAAGGTTTATCGCGAGTTCCGCACGAGCCGAAGGCCACTTAATGTGGCCTTCGTGCGAGCAGG
>USFK01000221.1 GCA_900553935.1 uncultured Collinsella sp. | reverse complement strand
GTCGGCACCGCAGATGGCATGCACGCGGGCCAGGCGCAGCTTGATGCTGTCGATAGTCTTGGGCGCGGGGAAAACATCGACATGGCCGGGAGCAACCTCGCCGCCGGCGATCTCTTCGATGAGCGCGCAGGTAACGTTGGCGACATCCACGCAGCCAGTCTCGTCAACCTGGCGCTCAAAGCGGATGGAGGCGTCGGAGATCAGCGACAGATCGCGGCTGGTGTGCGAGGTGCGACCGGCGTTGAAGCAAGCGCTCTCGACCATCACGTCGACGGTGTCGTCCTCAATCTCGGAATCCATGCCGCCCATAACGCCGGCCAACGCCACGGGGCACTCGCCGTCGGTGATAAGGCCCATGCCGGCGTCGAGCACGCGCTCTTCGCCATCGAGCGTCGTGAATTTCTCATCCTGCTGGGCGGCGCGAACCACCACGCGACGGTGGCCATCGCGCTCGGCAAAGGTGTCCAGGTCAAAGGCGTGCAGCGGCTGACCGGTGAGCATCATCACGTAGTTGGTGATGTCGACGATGTTGTTGTGCGGACGCACGCCCAGGGCGTTGAGGCGCTTGACCATCCAGTCGGGCGACGGGCCGACCTTCACGTTGCGCACGATGCGGGCGACATAGCGGTCGCACAGGCCCTCGTCGGCAATCTCGACGGAAAGCTCGTCGTCGGTCGCGCGGCCAGTCTCCGCCTTGATGGCGGGCAGCTCAACGTGGAAATCGCGATCGAAAATGGCACCGGTCTCGCGGGCCATGCCGATCATGGACAGGCAATCGGGACGGTTGGGCGTGATCTCGCAGTCGAGCACAGTATCACTCGAGCCCACGTACTCGGCAAACGGCATACCGCAGGGCGTGTCCTCGGGCAGGATCATGATGCCGGAGTGGTCGCCACCCAAGCCGAGCTCGCGCGCAGAGCAGTTCATGCCCATGGACACGACGCCGCGAAGCTTGCTCTTCTTGATCTTGACGTCGCCGGGCAGGACAGCGCCGATCATGGCCGTGACGATGTGGTCGCCGGCCTCAAAGTTCTGCGCGCCGCAGACGATCTGCAGCGGAGCGGGGTTGCCGTCAGCGTCGAGGTTCTTGTCGCCCACGTCGACCGAGCACACATACATGTGGTCGCTATCGGGGTGCGGGGTCTTGGTGAGTACCTTGGCGGTCACCACGTGGTCGAAGGACTCGCCCACGGTATCGATCGCCTCGACCTCGGTGCCGGTACGGATATATTCGTCCGAAAGGGTCTTGGGATCCTCCGGAATATCGATCATGGTCTTGAGCCAGTCGTAAGAAACGCGCATCTAACTGGTCTCCTTTCATAAATGCGGCTTTGAGCCAAAAACTGCAACGGAGACGGGTTTTCCAAGTGCCGCAGATTGCCTTGAAAGAGGAGGGCCGCGTACTTAGGTACGCAACCGACGATTGAAAGGCAAGGTGCGGTGCCTGGGAAAGCCGCCGGGCCTAGAACTGATTTAAGAAGCGCATATCGCCTGTCATGAGCGTTCGCAGGTCGGGCAGGTCGTAGCGCAGGGCCGCGACGCGCTCGGCGCCAATACCGAAGGCGAAGCCGGTGTACTTCTCGGGGTCGATGCCGCAGTTGATGAGGACGTTGGGGTCGACCATGCCGCAGCCCAGGATTTCGATCCAGCCGCTGTGCTTGCAGAAGTTGCAGCCCTTGCCGCCGCACACGTGGCAGCTCACGTCCACCTCGCAGCTGGGCTCGGTGAAGGGGAAGAAGTGCGGGCGGTAGCGCGTCTTGCGGTCCTCGCCAAACATGCACTTAACAAAGTAGTCGAGCGTGCCCTTAAGATCGCCAAAGGTGATGCCCTCGTCGACGACCAGGCCCTCGATCTGGTTGAACTGCGGCAGGTGGCAGGCGTCGGCCGTGTCGGGACGGTAGACGGTGCCCGGGCAGATCATGTAGATGGGCGGCTTCTGCGACTCCATGGTGTGGATCTGCACGCCCGAGGTCTGGGTGCGCAGCAGCACGTCGGACTCGCCGTGGGCGTGAGCCTCGGGGTGCGTGACGCTGCCGGGGTTGTTGTCGACCACGTAGAACGTGTCGCGGGCCGAGCGGCTCGGGTGATCCATGGGCGCGTTGAGCGCGGTGAAGTTGTAATAGGAGGTGTCGACCATGGGACCGGACTCGACGGTGTAGCCGATGCCGCAGAAGATGTCCTCGGCCTCCTCGATGATCTGCTTGATCAGGTGCTGGTGACCGATCTGCGGACGGATGCCCGGCAGCGTGATGTCGACGGCCTCGTGCTCGAGCGCGTGCTTAAGGGCGGCGGTAAAAGCGGTGTGCCTATGCCCCGTATTCCGGCAGTCGATGCGGAGCTTTGCAA
>USFK01000220.1 GCA_900553935.1 uncultured Collinsella sp. | reverse complement strand
TCGGTGCTCACGTGGTCTTCAGCGGGCGATATTGGCGATAACGCTTGTGGGCTACGCTGCCTTTACGGGCGCGTCTCCCTCGGCCGTGCGCGCGTGCTGCATGGTGTTCGTGACGCTTGTCGTAAACGGCGCGGGGCGTCGTCGGCACGGCCTTTCGGCACTCTTCGTAACCATGTCCATCTTTGTGCTACTGCGGCCGACGGTGCTGTTCGAGATGGGCTTTCAGCTTTCATGCGCCAGCGTCTTAGCCATTCTGTGTTTTTGTCCCTATGCGACCTACGCGTTGGGTGAGCTAGGTGTGCCATCGGGCGTTGCCAGCGTGCTTTCCGTCACGCTGTGCTCGCAACTGGCGACACTTCCCATTACCATTCCTGCCTTCGGTACATTCTCGCTCATTGCTCCGTTGGCAAATGCGGTCATCGGTCCGGTGGTGAGCGTTCTGCTCGCTGTGTCGATCGCGCTGGCTCCCTTTTCGCTCGTGGGACCGTTGCGGACTTGGGCGCTCGTTGTGCCCATGATTGCCGCCCGTTGCGCGCTGTTCTTCGAGCAGCTGTTTGCCGCCGTGCCGGGTGCATACGTGAGCGTGCCGCCCGATAGCATGTGGATTTACCTAGTGCCGTGTTTTCTGGCGGTTCTGCTGGTCTGGTGGCCGCGTCCCCGTGCACGTCCTATGGCGGTGGGGCTTGCATGCCTGATGCTCTTGGCTGCGATTCCGTACGTCTATTGGGATCGATTCGCTCCGCCTTCGGTGACGGTGCTCGATGTGGGCCAGGCCGATGCGATTCTTATCCGCCAAGGCGGCGCAGTAGCTCTCGTCGACTGCGGGCTCGACGAGCGTGTGGTTGCGGCGTTGGTTCGCAATAACGTGCACCATATCGATGCCGTCTTTGTGACGCATTGGGATGAGGACCACTGGGGTGGTTTGCCTGCCGTGCTCGAACAGTTTTCGGTCGGAACGATTGCCGTGGCGGCGGATGCGCTGGAGGATGCTCCTGCCGAGGTATTGAACCGACCTGGCGTGGAGTATCGGCAGGGGCGCCGTGGGGATACGGTCGACATCGGCTCATTTTGCGCTCGCGTGATGTGGCCATTCGAGTTCGTGGATGGCGAGGGAAATGAGGACTCGCTTGTCCTGCTGCTCTCTTATGTTCAGGAAGGCAAGGGCCTGCGAATACTTCTCACCGGTGATGCCGAGCTCGACCAAGAGCGGGAATTCGTGCAGGAGGTGGGGGATATCGATGTCCTTAAACTTGGGCATCACGGCTCCAAGGTTTCAGTCGATGGCGAGTTGCTGGACGTCCTGAAGCCCGAGCTTTCCCTCGCAAGCGCCGGTGAGGGGAATCGATACGGCCATCCGTCCGATGCCTGCATCGATGCCGTTAAGGAAGCGGGTGGTGTGTTCGCGTGTACCATCGAACACGGCGACATTACCGTCACACCGACTGCGAATGGCTTTGCGATGCGATGCCAGCGACCGTGACGACGTCGTTGGCGTGTGGTGGGCCCCTGGGCTAGAATGGCACGGAACGAATACGAAGGCCTGCGGGAGGGGAGCGCAATGTCCGAAACCGGTTTGCTGCCGGCATATCTGATCGTCGGTACCGACGGAGTCAAGCGCGACCACGCCGTCTCGCGTATGAAAGCGCGTCTGGAAAAATCGGGTATGGTCGAGTTCAACCTCGACGAGCGAGACATGACCAAGGACCCCGATATCGAGTCCATTATCGGATCGCTTAACACCTTTCCGATGGGCAGCGAGTTTCGTCTGGTAATCCTCGATGGCTGCTCAAAGCTCGCCAAGGCGGTCTCGGAGCCGCTCGTTGGGTATCTGGCGAGTCCCAGCCCAACAACGGTCTGCCTCATCATCGCTGACTCACTTGCCAAGAATACGCGCCTGTATAAGGCAATCGCCAAGATCGACAAGAAGGCTATCGTCGATTGCTCGGGTACCAAGCGCTGGGAACTGCCGCGCCGTGTTCAGCAGATGGCGACGCAGCGCGGTAAGTCGATTTCGACGGCGGCCGCCGAGGAGCTCGTCTCGCGTTCGGGCGAAAACACGCGCATGCTCGATAACGACTTGGCCAAGCTTGCCCAGATGGTCGAGTCGCCCCAGATTGAACTTGCCGATGTTGATCGCTGGATTGTACGTACGGCCGAGGTCCAACCCTGGGACTTCCTCAACGCCGTCTCGGCTCGCGATATGCGGCGTTCGCTCGAGCTCTTTAAGCTCCTGCCCTCCAAGAGCTACGTGTGGACTTACACATTGCTGTGCGGTCGCATTCGCGAGCTTATCGTCGCCAAGGTGCTCGACGCGCGTGGGCAGGGTCGCGAGCTGGCCGCAACGCTC
>USFK01000219.1 GCA_900553935.1 uncultured Collinsella sp. | reverse complement strand
AGATTGCAGCCGCGCTTCTCACACATCAGGACCAGGTGCCCCACCACGGCATGTGCCTCGCGGAACGGTAGACCGCGCTTTGCCAGGTAATCGGCAACATCGGTGGCGGCAAGGTGCCCCACGCCGCACTCGCGCGCCATGGCACCCTCGTTGACGGTCCAGGTCGAAATCATTCCGGCCATAACGGACAGGCACTGCATGAGCGTGTGAGCGGTATCGAGCGCGCCCTCCTTGTCCTCCTGCAAGTCCTTGTTATAAGCGAGCGGCAGGCCCTTCATGGTTACCAGCAGCTGCACCAGGTTGCCGTACACGCGACCGCTCTTACCGCGGATAAGCTCGGCAAAGTCGGGATTCTTCTTCTGCGGCATGATGGACGAGCCGGTGGAGTAGGAGTCTGAAAGCGTGATAAAGCCAAATTCGGAGCTCGACCACAGCACGATCTCCTCGGAAAGACGCGACAGGTGCATCGCCATGACGGATCCGGCGTAATGCAGATCGAGCAGGAAATCACGGTCGGAAACCGCATCGAGCGAGTTGGGAATCACGCCCGCAAAGCCAAGTTCGGCAGCCGTCATCTGGCGATCGAGCGGATAGCTCGTACCGGCAAGCGCGGCAGCACCCAGCGGGCAGTTGTCGGCGGCATCAAAGGCGGCCTTCAGGCGCGTAAAGTCGCGCGCGAACATCCAGGAATACGCCAGCAGATGATGCGAGAGCAGCACGGGCTGAGCGTGCTGCATATGCGTGTAGCCCGGAAGAATCACCTTGTCGTACTTCTTGGCCGCATCCACCAGCACATGGCGCAGCTCAAGATTGGCCTCCATGAGCTCCTTGGCCAGCGCCTTGACGCCCAGGCGCGTATCGGTCGCCACCTGGTCGTTGCGCGAACGCCCAGTATGCAAGCGTTTGCCAGCCTCGCCGATACGACGCGTCAGCTCGCTTTCGATGGACATATGAATGTCCTCGTCGTTGATATCAAAGGTGAAGTTGCCGGCATCGATATCCTGTTCGATTCCGGTCAGGCCCTCGGCAATCGCCTGCTCGTCCTCGGCGCTGATAATGCCCTGGGCCGCCAGCATCTTGGCATGTGCCTTAGATCCGGCGATATCCTGCTTATAGAGATGTTTGTCAACCGGCAACGACGCGCCAAACTCCTGCGTGACCTCGGCCACGCCTGCCTCAAAACGACCGCCCCAAAGAGCCATGGAACCGTCCCCTTTCATCAAATCCCAAAACAAGCGCCCAAAGCAATGCGCCCTGTCGCTAAAGCGATTTCTCAACCGCTAGTTTTGTATATTCCCCACCATGTGCGAGGCCATATAGCTAATTTGCAAAGAAGTGACGCGCCATGCACTTGGCGCCCAACGTCTCCCTCCGAATGTTGCCCTGCGAACCATCGATCCAGGCCTTCAGGCTCATAGGAACGTCCTCGACCTTTGCAGCATCGAACTCGGGCGCGAGGGCAAGTAAAGCATGCGCGATAGCATTGAACATAATGGATACTCCCCATATATATAGGCGCAGGGCCGTCAAATTGATAGGAGGAGCCCCGCCGGACAACCCCGGCGGGGCTCGGACTCAGCCGCAGACGCGGCATCATATATGCGGGCGGAACGTAGGGGCCACCGATGTTAAGAAGTGTCAGCAAGCATAACGAAAGGTAGAGACCCCATGCGCCCGTTATGTATCACGCGGATGGGCCGCGCGGATACCAAAGGAAGGAGGCGCTAGGCCCGGGCGGCAGCAGAGCTGGGGCCCTGGACCTTAGCCCACGTCTTGAGCGACAGCGTATCGATCTCGATAAAGCCGGCGCTGGCCTTCTCGTCAAACGTAGTGTCGCGGTCGTAGGTAGCCAGACCGTAGTCATACAGGCTAAACGGGCTCTTGCGGCCGACGACATGGCAGTTGCCCTTAAAGAACTTCAGACGGACGGTGCCGGTCACGAACTTCTGGGTGTCGGCCATAAAGGCATCGAGCGCGTTTTTGAGCGGGCTGTACCACTGGCCGTTGTACACGGCGGTGGCCCAATCCTGCTCGAGCTTAATCTTGGTCTTGAGCAGGTCGCCCTCGACGCAGATGTCCTCGAGCGCCTTGTGGGCGGTGATGAGCGTCAGGGCGCCAGGAACCTCGTAGCACTCGCGACTCTTGAGGCCCACCAGACGATCCTCGACCAGGTCGAGACGGCCAAAGCCGTTGTCACCCGAAATCTTGTTGAGGGCGATGACGATCTCGGAGAGTTTCATCTTCTTGCCATCGACGGCGACGGGCTTGCCCGCCTCAAACTCAATCTCGGTGTAGGTCGGGGTGTCCGGCGTGTCCTCGGGGTTCTTGGTCATAACCCAGGCGTCGTCGAGCGGCTCGTTCCAGGG
>USFK01000218.1 GCA_900553935.1 uncultured Collinsella sp. | reverse complement strand
GCCCAGCGCGCACGGACAACTGATCACTAGCACGGCGACGGCGGAGGTAAGCGCCTCGTTGATGCTGCCGGTCAGTGCCATCCACACCGCAAAGGTCACGGCCGAGATCACAAACACCACGGGCACAAACACACCGGCGACCTTATCGGCCAGGCGGGCGATAGGCGCCTTGGTGGCATTGGCGTCCTCGACGAGCTGGATGATCTTGGCGAGCGATGTCTCGGCGCCCACACGCGTGGCGCGGAAGGTAAACGAACCGGTGCGGTTGACGGTGGCGGCGTTGACGGTGGCACCAGCGGTCTTTTCCACGGGGATGGACTCGCCGGTGAGCGCGCTCTCGTCCACGGCCGAGCTGCCCTCGAGCACCACGCCATCGACGGGGATGGACTCTCCGGGGCGCACGCGCAGGACCTGGCCGGGAAGGATACTGTCGACGTCGACGGTGGTTTCGGTGCCGTCGTCGGCAACGACGGTCGCAGTCTTGGGTGCCAAGTCGATGAGCGCCTCGATGGCGCCGCCGGTTTTGGATTTGCTGCGTGTCTCGAGGTATTTGCCCACGGTGACGAGCGACAGGATCGTGCCCGCACTCTCAAAATACAGGTTGTCCATGCCCGTCATCATGGCCTCGTGGATTTGCCCGGCGGCCAGCTGGTCGGCCATGATAAACATGGCATAGAGCGACCAGGCGATCGACGCGGTGGCGCCGACGGCGATGAGAGCGTCCATGGTCGGCGCGCCGTGCGCGAGCGATTTAAACCCGTTGATAAAGTACGCGTCGTTGACGTAGACGATGGGGATGAGCAGGACGAGCTCGGTGAGCGCGAGCGTCATGCTGTGGGTATGGTCGGTGAAAATGCCGGGTAGCGGCCAACCGAGCATGTGCCCCATGCCTATGTAGAACAGTGGGATGAGGAATACGATCGAGACGATGAGGCGGGTGCGCATGGCGGAAGCGGCGGCCTCCAGCTTTTTGGTCGGCGACTCCATATGGGCGGCGCCGGACCTGGCTTGCGCACTTCCGCTTTGGACAGCGTCGGTGCCCGTGCTGATGGGTGAGGCCGAGTAGCCAGCGCGATCGACGGCGGTGCAGATGTCGTCGGGGGTGACCTGCGCGGGGTCATAGTCGACCATCATGGAACCGGCGAGTAGGTTGACCGCGACGCTTTGGACGCCGTCGAGTTTGCTTACGGCGCGGTCCACGTGCGCCTGGCAGGCGGCGCATGTCATGCCGCCCACGTCGAACTTATCTTGAGTCATGGCTTCTCCTTTCCGTGGTTCGGTGTTGGAATTGTTAACCTGCTGATACTGTACACCCATACCCCCTGGGGGTGTCCAGTGCAGAAAGAAATGTATGACATTTCGATACAGATGAGGGTGGCTGCTCAATCGTTGTCAGTCCCTGTCAAACATCTCAATCTGTAACATCTAGCAGGGAAAATGACCTCTAATTGTTATAGATCGAGATTTTGTTTTGCGAGGTTTGAGTTTGTCTCGATCTATAACAGCTGGACCGGTTTTTGCTGAGTATCTGTTACAGATTGAGACAATTGGCCCAGGTCCGCCCCGTCCGCCTCGTCATCTGTGGTTTACGTGGGGGCATGCGAAGCGCGGGTATACTAACCGGCGGCGAATCTGCTCCATCGCTTAGGGCCGCTGCGTCTGGACGGCGCGTGATAGGGCTGCCAAAGCGATCGCCAGCGTGCTGAGCAACGTCCTCTCTGTGCGCACCTGTTTTTGTATGTATTAGCGCACTACCAAGCACGCCCGCGCGGCCGCATGCCGTGCCCATAACGCGTGCAGATAAGGAACAACAACATATGCGTAATTCTGTATCCGACGTCACGGACGCCGAGATTCTGGACGAGGCCCGCGAGGCCATGACCCAGGCCGCCTTCGATGCTGCCGACGAGGCCAGCGCCGCCGAGACCGTTGAGTCCGCGACCGAGAGCCTGCCCGCCTTTGACGAGCTGGGTCTTTCGGACGAGATGCTTCGTGCTATCGAGAATCTGGGCTACACGGCGCCCACGCCCGTGCAGGCCGGCTCCATTCCCGTGGTGCTCGAGGGCCGCGACCTGCTTGCCGCCGCTCAGACCGGTACCGGCAAGACGGCTGCCTTCTTGCTGCCGACCATGAACAACCTGGAGCACATCGCTCCGCCCAAGCCCGTGCGCGAGCGTGGCGGTCGCAACCGCCGTCGCGGCGCCAAGAAACCCGAGGGCAACGGTCGCGGTCCTTTGATGCTCGTCATCACACCCACGCGCGAGCTTGCCCAGCAGATCGACGAGGTCGCGAGCAAGATTGCCGACGTCACCGGCCATGTCGCCGTGACCGTCGTGGGCGATCTGGCTGCCGTCCGGAAGCTGGATCGCAGCTGCCGGTTCCCCGGTGGTCTCTGCTTTAA
>USFK01000217.1 GCA_900553935.1 uncultured Collinsella sp. | reverse complement strand
ACCTAAGTCGAATACTAAGATTGTACCATCTTCGCCTTTATCAAGACCATAAGCACGCTCACTGGCCAGACGTTGCAGCTCCCGCAGGAGAACTGTTTTGCCACAGCCGCGGTTTCCTGTAATGAGCATGAGCCTGCCCGGCGCCCCGGCGCCGTTATCAAGCCCTTCCTCAAAATCTTCGATGACCGACTCGCGACCGATGAGTATCGGAGGTCGTTTACCAGCCGTTGGCTTAAAGGGATTTGGGTTCATGTCGGCCTCCTCGGATTGGCAAACGCTGGTAATAGTTATACCAACTTATACCGAGTTATACCAACTGAATGTGACAAAGGGACTGTCCCTTTGTCACCTGTGGCCGAAAAATTCCGCGTCGGCGGGACGATAGGGGCGGTAGGTGGCAGGATCGATCTTTACGTGTGCCGCGGCAGGCACGTCGTACCATTTGACCGTATAGCCGGCGCCGTGGGCGCAAAAGACCGAATCGGGCGTGTTGGGCAGATCGGCCTCGGGCTCGTAGGCGGCCGCCTCGATGACGCGCTCGGCATCATGGCAAGCCGCATAACCGGCGAACTCCAGGTACAGATGACCGCGCCCGCTCGTGTAGGCAGCCACCTCCAGCGCGTAATCCTGCACCTCGGATGCTGGCACACGACCCACAAGCTTCGCCCGGTCGCCCGCCATCGCCGGCGGCTTGTACTCGGCGCCCATGCGCGTGACATCCGAAAGCGCCCTGCCCACGCAATCTCCCGGCACCTCGAGCTCAAAGTGGTACCATGGCTCCAACAGCACCGCCGCACCCGCCTCGCGTGCCCGCATCAAACCCTGGCGAATCGCGCGGTACGTGGCCTGACGAAAATCACCGCCCTCGGTGTGTTTGGCATGTGCACGGCCACCCGTAAGCGTAATGCGCACATCGGTGATGGGCGAGCCGGTCAACACGCCCAGGTGATCGCGCTCCATGGCGTTGGTGAGTGCCAAACGCTGCCAGTTCAGATCGAGCTCGTCGGTCGAGGTCACGGTGCCAAACTGCACGCCCGAACCCGCTGGCAGCGGCTCCAAGCGCAGGTGCACCTCGGCGTAATGGCGCAGCGGTTCAAAGTGGCCCACGCCCTCGACCGGCTGCGAGATCGTCTCCTTATAGAGAATGCCGCCGGGCTCAAACTCAATCGAAAGGCCAAAGCGATCGGCCAACACCCGCTGCACGACCTCGAGCTGCACGGCGCCCATCAACTGCAAGTGAATCTGCTCAAGATGCGTATTCCAGCTTACGCCGAGCATGGGGTCTTCGTCCGCCAGCTCAGTCAGCGCTTTAAACACCGCATGGACATCGTTATCGCCCGGCAGCACCGTATAGGTGAGGACCGGTGCAATGGCGGGCACATCGCACGCGGGCTCCGCACCCAAGGCATCCCCCGGGCGAACGTGCGCAAGACCCGTCACGGCACAAATACCGCCAGCGGCAACTTCCTGGGCAAGCTCGTACTTCTCTCCGTTATAGATGCGCACCTGATCGACCTTTTGCTCCCATGCCTCGGCGCCGGAACGTCCGTCAATCATCTGTTTGGCATGCAGTGTGCCGCCGGTCACTTTAACCCAAGCCAAGCGCTCGCCACGAACACCTCGGCTGACGCGATAGACGCGCGCGGCGAACTCCGGGGCCCACGCCTGTTCACGCATCAGCGTGCACATGCCATCCAGCAGCTCGCCCACGCCCTGGTCCTTGAGCGCCGAGCCGGCAAAGCAGGGAAAGAGCTTGCGCTCGACAACCATGCGCGACAGCGTTGCGACAGAAAGCTCGCCCGTCTCAAGAAACTCATCGAGCGCCGCCTCGTCCAACGCAGCAGCGTCCTCCTGAACGGCACCACCCGCCAACAGTTCGTTGGCATCCAGGCAGCCCTCGGAAAGACGCTGCCCAAGCTGTGTCAGCAAAACATCGCGGCCAGGATTCTCCAAATCGATCTTGTTGATGAAGATGAACGTCGGGATGTCATAACGTGCAAGCAGGCGCCACAGGGTTTCGGTGTGCCCCTGCACGCCATCGTTGGCGCCCACAACCAAAATCGCGTAGTCGAGCGCGCGCAATGTGCGCTCTGCCTCGGCCGAAAAATCCACGTGACCGGGGGCGTCCACAAGCATGACGTGGGTATCTCCGTGGTCGAGCACGGCCTGCGACGAGAAAATCGTGATGCCGCGCTCGCGTTCGATAGCGCTGGTATCCAGGTGCGAGTCGCCGTCGTCCACACGGCCGCGCTTGCGAATGCGACCTGCGTTGAACAGCATGGCCTCGGCCAGCGTAGTCTTGCCGGCATCGACATGCGCCAAGATTCCAACGACCGCTTGCTTCGACATGGCTCTCCTCTTATTGCAAGCCCGTCGCACTCGGCAACGGGCATCCTCGTTCCACACTGGATGATACAATTTACGGGCCGGCGGGCGAAGCGGGCCCTATCCCCCGACCGAGCTCATCGCCCCGCGTTGCCGCGCGGCGATTTTCGTAGGGTCGCGCCTTACGAAAGCCGGCACCTCCCCTT
>USFK01000216.1 GCA_900553935.1 uncultured Collinsella sp. | reverse complement strand
TATCGCGCGCCGTCGCCTCCCGCTCATCGAAGAGGGCGGGCTCACCTTTGCCGTCAACTTTGACGACTATCTGGATGTGGGCATCTTCCTGGACCACCGCGTCACCCGCAACCTAGTGCGCGAGCACGCCAAGCAGGCGCGCCGCTTCCTCAACCTGTTTGCCTACACCGGCACTGCCACCTGCTATGCGGCAGACGGCGGCGTCGAGGAGACCGTGACGGTTGACCTCTCGAACACCTATCTGGACTGGGCCGAGCGCAATATGCGTCAGAACGGCTTTGTGGGCCCGCAGCATCACTTTGTGCGCGACGACGTGCTCGCCTGGATTCGCGACCAGCGCCAGACGCGCAACCGCTGGGACCTGATCTTTGTCGATCCGCCCACGTTTTCGAACTCGTCCAAGATGGGCCGCCGCACCTGGGATGTTCAGCGCGACCATGTTGAGCTTTTGGCCGGCGTATCGCGCCTGCTCGCACAGGACGGCCACGCCATCTTTAGCTGCAACCTGCGCGGCTTTCGCCCCGAAACACGCAAGCTCGCGCGCGCGGGTGTCGTGCTACAGGACATTACGGCGCAGACCATCCCCGAGGACTTCGCACGCAACCAGAAGGTGCACCATTGCTATATCGTACGCCGCCTGCCCATCGAGGACGCCATGGCCGAAGTCGGCTTTAGTGCCGAGGAGATTGCCGAGCGAACCGAGGAACTGCGCAACCCCGAGGCTCGCAAGCCTCGCGCAGCAGCGCCCGCGCACACGCAGGCCGACGACCGAGGGCCGCACGGCGATGGCGAGCCCAACTCCGCAGGTAAGCCCAAAAAGAAGAAGTTCTACGCCAGCAAGCCCAAGGGCAAGTAAAAAAATGCGGTGGGATAGTTCCCCGATGACCTCATCAAAGGCCAAACGAGAACTATCCCACCGCAACTCATAGAGGGGCCACGTCTGGGGTCCGTGCTCTGCCCTACCCTTGAGTGACCAGGCGATAACCGATACCCACATGCGTCTGGATATAGCGCGGATGCGCGGGATCGGACTCGATCTTCTTGCGCAGTGTGCCCATAAAGACGCGCAGGCTCGCCAGGTCGCTCTTGGTCGCCGTGCCCCAAATCTCGTGCAGGATAAATTGGTGCGTCAGCACCTTGTCGGCGTTGTGCGCCAGCAGGCATAGGAGCTTGTACTCGATCGGCGTCAGGTGAAGTTCCTCGCCATCCATCGTGGCGATGCCGGCATCAAAATCGATATGCAGCTCGCCGGTATCGAACGAGCCCTCGGAGGCAACACCGCCCGTTTGCGCATACGAAAGGCGCCTGAGCGTCGTGCGGATGCGTGCGAGCAGTTCCTCGACCGAAAACGGCTTGGTCAGGTAATCGTCGGCACCGGCATCGAGCGCACGGATCTTGTCCGCATCCTCGCTGCGCGCCGAGACCACGATGATCGGCATGCCCGACCACGCGCGCACCGACTCCACCACCTTGACGCCGTCCATATCGGGCAGGCCCAGATCGAGCAGCACAATGCTCGGCGCCTGCGACGAGGCGGCGGCGATGGCGGCGTGGGCGGTCTCCACAGCCATATGGCGCAAGCCGTGCGCCTCGAGCGCGGCAACGATAAGGTTGCGGACGGCGGGATCGTCCTCAACGACCAAGATAAGCGGTTTCACGGCAGAGTTCGGCACAGCACTACTCCTTATCAAACGAAACGTCGGCGGCGGGAAGCTCAATCGTAAAGACCGAACCGTGCGGGTCCGCCGCGGTAACCTCTATGCTACCGCCATGTGCCAGCGCAATGGAGCGGCAGAGCGAAAGCCCCAAGCCCACACCGCGGCAGCTGTCGGCCAGGCCATGGTTGGCGGTGTAGAACGACTCAAAGATTCGCTCGCGGTCCTCGGGCGCAATGCCCGGGCCATCATCGGCAACCGAGCACGCCACGCATCCATCATGGACGCCAATCGAGATCACGATATGCGAGCCGGCGGGCGTATAGGTGATGGCGTTGTTCACCAGATTGACCACCAGCTGCACCATCAGGCGCGCGTCGACGTTGACGAGCGCCGGCTCATCGCACGCCACCACCTTAAGGTCGTGCTCACGCACGGCCGGGTTTACGTGGCGCAGCGCCTCCTCGACGATATCGTCCATGAGCTCGAGTGTGGTCGACAGATGCATGCCACCGCCCTCGAGCTTGGTGATGGCAAGCAGGTTCTCGACGGTGGCGTTGAGCCACAGCGCATCCGAGCGAATGGATAGAAGCAGGCCGCGGCGCGTCTGGGCATCGAGCACCGCGGTGCCGGTCGAGCCCTGATCGAGCAGCACGTCGGCGTTACCCGAGATACTGGTAAGCGGCGTGCGCAGGTCGTGCGAGATGGAGCGCAGCAAGTTGGCACGCAGCTGCTCGTTTTTAGCGAGTACCGCCGCCTCCTCGCGGGCCTCCATGGCGCGGGCGCGATCGAGCGCCAGCTCGCCTTCGCTCACGATGGCATCGGCAAGCGTTGAGAAAACCTTTCACGGCGGCTGTGTTCGACGGACTGCAGGTTGCCGGTATGG
>USFK01000215.1 GCA_900553935.1 uncultured Collinsella sp. | reverse complement strand
CCGCCATTGTATACAAGGCTGCCGTCGCCGCGGAACCGAAGAACAGCCTGTTGAAGCCGATCTTGCCGTGGGCGCCGATGACGATGAGGTCGATGCCGCCGTCTCGGGCGCTCGCAAGAAGCCGCGCGCTGTCGATATGGTCCCCGAGGAGCCCGACGCGATGGCGCCGGATGAAGAATACCAGCTCACGCCGGCGGGTCGCCGCGAGCGCATCGGGCAGATTGTTCGCCTGGTCAAAAAGTACCGCGTGTGGGATAACCTCACGCCGGTTCGTTTGCGCCGCCTGCTCGAGGAACTCGGCCCCATGTTCGTCAAGATGGGGCAGATTCTGGCCAACCGGTCCGAGATTCTGCCGCAACGCTTTTGCGACGAGCTGCGTCGTCTGCGCTCCGACGTGGAGCCGGTGCCGTACGAGGTCGTACTCAGTTGTCTGGAAGAAGAATACGGCCTGCGCCTGGGGGAGATGTTCGATGCGATCGACCCCAATCCGCTTGGTAGCGCATCGCTCGCGCAGGTGCACCGCGCTCGTCTGGTGACGGGCGAGGACGTGGCCGTCAAGGTGCAGCGCCCCGGTGCGCAGCAGGTTATGGCACAGGACATCGATATCATCCGCTCGGTGGTGCGTATCGTTTCCAAGTTCGTCAACACCGATCAATTTGTTGACCTGCACGGCGTAGTCGAGGAGTTGTGGACCTCGTTTCGCGAGGAGACCAACTTTTTGGCCGAGGCCAAAAACCTCAACGACTTCTACGAGTTCCATAAGAGCGTTCATGGCGTGACGTGTCCTAAATCCTATCTGGACCTGTGCACCGAGCACGTGGTGGTTATGGACTACGTCGACGGCATTTCGATCGCCGATCCTGAACGCTTGGTGGCCGAGGGCTATGACTTGGAAAAGATCGGTGCCGCAATCGTCGAGGATTACTCGACGCAGGTGCTCGATGACGGCTTTTTCCATGCCGACCCGCATGCGGGAAACATTATTCTCAAGGACGGCATCGTTTACTTTATCGACTTGGGCATGGTCGGACGCATGTCGAGTCACGATCGCGGTATCGTCAAGGACATGATTTTCGCCGTGGCCGAGGGTGACGTGCCCAAGCTCAAGGATTCGCTCATGCGCTTCGCCGTGACGCGTGGCGACTCGGCTGAGCTCGATCATTCGGCCTTTTTGTCCGATTTGGACTTTATCGTGGCTGACTTTGCGGGCCTTGACCTGAAGGATCTGGATATCGGCGAGTTTTTGACCTCGCTGTTAAACCTGGCGCGCAAAAACGACGTTGAGCTGCCGAGCGTGGTAACGATGTTCGCCCGCGGCATGGTGACGCTCGAGGGCCTGTTGACCGAGTACATGCCCAACGTCAACATGATCCAGATCATTCAGACGCATATCAAAAACGAAAAAAGCACTTATGCGCGCGTGCGCGACATGGGACGCGATCTTGCCGCGAGCAGCTATCGCGCGGCAAAAGGCTCGCTCGAGGCGGCCGAGTATCTTGGCCTGGCTTCGCGCATGCTCACGCGCGGCCAGCTTAAGGTGAACACGCAGATCATGAGCAGCGATAAGGCGCTGCGACAGCTGGGCGGAATTATCGACCGTATGTCGATGGCAATTGTGATTGCTGGTCTGTTTATCGGTTCGTCGGTGGTGTACTACGCGCGCATCGAGCCGGTTGTGTTTGGTATCCCAGTCATTGGCTTTATGGGCTACGTGAGCGCGCTGGTGCTGGCGCTTATGCTGGGCCGCAATATCTGGCTCAACAGTCACGGCGGCAAGCACTAGAGGCCGCGACCGTCACCGCATTTTCCTATCGCAAACAATAGCTTTTACCTTGGGCTTCGCCTGCGTGCGAGGCTCTTTTGCGTGATACCATTTTGACGGTAATAATCGATGGCCTAGATGGTGGTGCGGAGACGCACGAATGCGCGGTTTACCTGCGCGTTTGGGAGAATTGGGGTGCAAGTCCCCGGCTGTACCAGTAACCGTAATTCCTCTTGGCTCGGGATGTTCGCGTCGCAGATCGGACGACGTGCCCGAGTCGTTAAGGTTAAGTCGGATCGCCTCCCATCTTGCATGCGGCTGCGGCGTATGCCGCCGGTGTGCATAGGGCTCTGGAGGGAAGGGGGACCCCGATGGGGGAACTCGAGCGCAACATGCGCGATGACGTGGGGCAGCCTCAAGGCAACGCTCCAAGTACAGACAATGGGAGACAAATGGATATGTTTGTGGACGAGCGCCAGCGCGTCTCGCATCGCCGTGGCGCAATTGCGCGCGGCGTAGCCAAGCGCGGCCTGGTGGCATTCCTGGCCTTCGCGATGGCCTTTGGCACCACGCCGGCTCAGCTGTGGGCCGAGGGCGCCGAGGGCATTGCCGGGGCTGTGGCTCAGGCTGCGACGCCTGCCGAGAACGGCTCTGGTGAGTCCGCGACAAGCCCCGCTGCCGACCTCAATGCGAGCGGCGTGGTGGCGAATGGGGGCACTGCCGAGCAAGATGCCGCCGCGACAACTTCGGGCCCTACCGACAAGACTGAGGACGATAGCGCTGCAGGCAATG
>USFK01000214.1 GCA_900553935.1 uncultured Collinsella sp. | reverse complement strand
CGATGTGTCGGCGGGCGATGCCGAGCGCCTGCGTTCGCGTGCACGGGGTCTGATGCTCGAGGATACGGCGCTCGAGCTAGGCGCTCTGGCTCTGAGCCCGCTTTCCAAGACCGAGTACGCGTTGGCGGCACCTGCGCTTTGCGGTGGCTACCAGGGCGATTACGCGCCCTTTGGCGATGTGTACCTGTCGACGCTTGAGTTTGTGGCGCGTGTGCGCAACCGCGCGTCTGCCGTGGTGCCCCAAGAGCTCGTGACGCTCAACGCGGTGGAAGATTGTATGGAGCGCGTGCTGGCGCAGGCGCTCTCGACGCTCGACGGTCCGGTCGATATGCTCGACCGCGCGGCACAGCTGCTCGGCGGGCTCGAGCCGGGTGAGATCGATGGCGCGCTTGAGGCGCACGTGGACCGCAATCGATCTTTCGACGACATCCCGATGGCCGCTGGCAAGCCTGAGGCCTGCTCGCTGCTGCTGATGCTCGTTCGACAGGGTGAGGCTGCCCGCCGCATGTTGCCGACGGCGCCGATCGTTTCGTCCCGTTCGTTTGCCGAGCGCTCCTGGCCGTACATGCTCGCGTGGTCCGACCTGGGGCTTAACGGCAAGGAGCGTATGACGGTCGATTCGCTGGCGCGCGCCGAGGTGCGCCGTTTTGCTGACGAGGATACGAGCGAGCGCGTGCGAAACGAGATGATGGGCGTGCTGGGCGAGCTACTGGGTATTTCGCCCGAACAAATGGAGGAGTTGCGCTCTGAAGACGGTCAGCGTCGTTTACACGAGGGCATGAAAAAGTTCGAGGGCGAGGTTCAGGACGCCATCGATAAGATGATGGGCGGCCAGGGCGGACCGCAAGGTGGTCCTCAGGGTGGCCCGATGCCGCATCCGCCGGTTGATCCCCGACAGTTCCCATTCTTCTCGCAGAACTAAACTGGGGATGGGATTCGCTCTCAACCCCGATACTTCAACTAAGCATCTTGACCCCGTTGTGTTATTCTAGAACAGACGTTCGTGAGTAGTGCGCGGGGCCTTGCATTGTGCTGTACTTGTGACGAGGGGAGGTTGGCTTGGTTATTTTGGGCATCGACCCCGGTTTGGCTCATACGGGTTGGGGGATTATCGAGGAGCGGCGTGGCGAGGTCCGCTGTCGTGCCTATGGCTGCATCGAGACCAGTGCCGGAAGTCCGCTCGCGGTGCGCCTGTCGCATATCGCCCATGACCTTAAGGGTGTCGTGGAGCGCTATCGACCCGATACTGCTGCTATCGAGAGCATCTACTTTGGCGCCAACGTTCGCTCGGCCATCCCTACGGCGCATGCCCGCGGCGCCGCGCTCGTGGCGCTTTCGGAGTGCGCGCTCGAGATCGGCGAGTATACGCCTATGCAGATTAAGCAGGCTGTGGTGGGTACCGGTGCCGCAGATAAGCGGCAGGTCGCCTACATGGTACGCACGCTCACGCAGCTCGATCACGACCCGCATCCCGACCATGCCGCCGATGCCCTGGCCTGCGCCATCTGCCACGTTAACCTCAGCCGTACCCGGGCGCTTACCGGCGGCGAGTTCTATCAACAGAGAGGAACCGGATACTGATGATCTCCCAGCTCCACGGAACGCTTGTCGAGGCCACGATGAGCTCTGCTGTCGTCGATGTGTCGGGCGTTGGCTTTGAGCTCGGCATCTCGGGCAGCACTGCGGCCACGTTGCCGACGCCCGGCGGCGAGGTCCGCCTCTACACGCGTATGCAGGTGCGCGAGGACGCCATGACACTTTTCGGTTTTTCCTCAAAGGATGAGCGCACGATGTTCGATCGGCTCGTGTCCGTCTCGGGCGTTGGCCCGCGCTTGGCGCTCGCCGTTCTTTCCACCTATACCGTGGGGCAGCTGTATTCGCTGGTGATGGCCGAGGACGACAAGGGTATGGCCAAGGTGCCCGGTGTGGGCAAAAAGACAGCTCAACGTCTGATCCTGGAGCTCAAGAGCACCTTTGCCAAGGATAAGGGCTTTGTGCCGGTCGACGCGATTCCCGGACAGGTTGCGATGCCCGTGCCCGCTGCCGCTCCCTCGGCGATCGATGACGCCCGTGCGGCGCTCCTTTCCATGGGCTTTAGCCCGCAGGAGACCGATGTCGCTCTGAGCGGGTATGATGGGCAGGATATGCGTGTCGAGGATCTGCTCGGCGCGGCGCTTAAGCGACTCGGAATGGATGCGTGATGTGGGAAGCCGATGACTCTCAGGACCTGTGGGCGACGCCCGGCAACTCGCCGGCGGCATCCATGGCGCACGGCGAGCGCATGGTGGGCTCGGAGCTGACGGCCGAGGACCTCGATGTCGACCGCACTTTGCGCCCCCAGCGCTTGGACGATTACTGCGGCCAGGAGCACATCAAGCAGAGCCTGCGCGTGTTGATCGAAGCGGCGCAGAGCCGTGGGGAGACGCTCGACCACGTGATTTTCTCGGGTCCTCCGGGCCTGGGCAAGACCACGCTGGCCACCGTTATCGCCAACGAGCTGGGCGCTCAGATCAAGACCACGAGTGGCCCTGCCATCGCGCGCACCGGCGACCTGGCAGC
>USFK01000213.1 GCA_900553935.1 uncultured Collinsella sp. | reverse complement strand
CCCAGGTTTGCCACAAGAATCCTTGCCACGCCCGTGGGGTCGGTGACCTCCTTGGGGTTGCAGTAGATGGTCTTGCAGTCCACGCTCATGGCAAGAACATTGCCGTTGCGGTCGTAGATGGTGCCACGTTTGGCATAGAGGGTCTGCGCAAGCAGGCGGCGCGCATCGGCACGCTCGCGCAGTTTATCGGCTTCGACAATTTGATAGCCGGCAAGGCGAAAGACGCCCAAGCCCAAGCCAAGCCCAATGAAGCCCATGACGGCTTTGCGGCGAGGCAGAGGCGTGCCTGTGAGCCATTCGGTCGACGAACTCTTGCGCGACCTGGTGTTATGCACTTGAGGGCCGCCCGAGCCGCGAAGTCGCGACGCCGGGTCGTTGCCACGGGACTGCCCGGCGTTGTAAGATTGCCGACCCGTTCCTTGATAACCAGAACGTCCCCGCGACGAGGGACGTCCAGAACCGCGGCCCCCATCGGAACCGCGGCGATAGTCATTTGTCATACTCAGCTACCGTCTTGCTACTGAGCGGTCGCGGTCGCGTTGGCGCCCGCGGCTGCATCCTGCGAAAAGTCAAGTGCAACGCTCTCGCTGGGCTCCACCATGCCATAAGCGCCCGCAAGGTCGCGAATGCGCGTGTCGGCGCCATAGACCGAATGCATGACCTCCAGGTCGGAGCTCTCATCGGTCGCTTTTTCGAGCGTGTTGGTAAGCTCGGCGTTGCTGTTGAGCACCTGGGCCGTAACGCCGGCGAGCGCCACGCGGGCGACGCCGATCGTCATGAAGATGGCCGCAATGATGCAAAACGTTTTAAGAACGCTCATGAAAACCGGGCTTACCGCCTGGTTTGCCTGACGGCCCGCGCCCGTGTAGACATCAAAGCGCGGCGTGCGCTGCTCACGGGGAGCAACGGGGGCCTGCGGCGTCTCACGATAGGCGGGCATGGCGTTCATATCATAGGCGAGTGCTGCGCTTGAAGTGTTGTAGCCCATGATATGCCGCCTCCCATCCCGAGTACGTTGGTAGTGTGTTTAAGCTTCGTTTATGGTGCGAGCGGGAGGTCCAATATCGCGCGGTCGTGCCTACAGACGCTGCGCCACGCGGATTTTGGCTGATCTCGCCCGAGGGTTGCGCTCAACCTCATCAGGCTGGGCAACCAAGGGTTTGCGGGTGATGACCTTGAGTATCGGCACGTTGCCGCACACGCACACCGGAATCTCCGGCGGACACGTGCACCCCTGGCTCATCTCCTTAAAGTGGTTCTTTACGATACGGTCCTCGAGCGAGTGATACGAGATGACGCAGATACGTCCGCCCGGGTTGAGCCACCTGGTGGCGGCATCAAGCCCTCGTTCGAGCACATCGAGCTCGTGATTGACCTCGATGCGAATGGCCTGGAAACTTCTCTTGGCCGGGTGTCCGCCATGCCGACGAGCGGCAGCCGGGATACCCGCCTTGATGATCTCGACAAATTGCCCGGTGGTTTCGATCGGTTCTTGCTCGCGGCGGCGCACGATCTCGCGCGCGATCTGCGAGGCGAACTTCTCTTCGCCGTAGACGCGTAGAATCCGGGCGAGGTCGTGTTCGTTATAGGTGTTGATGACCTCAGCTGCGTTTAAGGTGTTATTACCCGGATCCATCCGCATGTCCAATGGGGCGTCCTCGTTATACGAAAAGCCCCTGCCAGGGATATCGAGTTGCGGCGACGAAACGCCCAAATCGAACAGGAAGCCATCGACCCCGGGCACCTCGGCCGAGCAAAGCAGCTCGTCCAAGTCGCCGAAGTTGCCCTTCAGCAGCTGGTGCGGAACGCCGGGAACCTCGCGGTCCAGACGGGCGCCAGCGGCCTCGAGGGCCATGTCGTCCTGGTCGACGCCGAGCAAAAGGCCCGTCTCCCCCACCTGCGCGGCCATCTTTACCGAATGGCCGGCACCGCCAAGGGTGCAATCGCAGACAACGGAGCCGCTCTTTAGCCGCAGCGACTCAAGCACTTCGCCGAGCATGACAGGTTCATGCCGATATTCTTGTGTCAAGATCCCACGCTCCATCCGTTACCCGTGCCTTGCCCTTACGAGAAGAAGAGGTCCAGCAGGGCCTCATCGTCATCGTCCTCATCGGCCGCGGCGCGATCCCAAACCTCAAGGTGGTCGTAGTTGCCCACAACCGTGACCTCGCGGTCGAGGTTCGCCTGCTTGCGGAGAGACTCGGAAAGACCGATACGACCGGCGCTGTCCACGTCCATCGACGTGGTGCGCTTGTTGATCGCCCTCATGAGCTTCTGGTCATTAATGTCACGCGGGTTAAAACCCTCGTGGCCCTCACGACCCGCGAAGAGTCCTTCGACCCACTTATCGAAGGCCTCGGCAGAGAACACGTACAGAGCATCGACATCCAGGGCTTTGAACACGCGAACGTGCTCTCCAAGCTCCTCGCGAAGGGGTGCAGGCAGGGACAGACGACCTTTTGCATCGAGATTGCGCTCGTATGCACCAGTCATTCCCATGTGCGCCCTCCCCTCGGTTACTCAGATGGCACGTACGCGGGGAACCCCCCCGCCTGTCGACGTCATT
>USFK01000212.1 GCA_900553935.1 uncultured Collinsella sp. | reverse complement strand
CCCACATGGCCGCGGCAATTGTCTATGGCGTCAGCATCATCCTCGAATACCTAGCCTCCACGCTCTACCATGCGATTCAACCCGCGCGCGCCAAGCGCGTGTTTCGCATCATCGACCACAGCTGCATCTACCTGCTCATAGCCGGCAGCTATACGCCGTTTTGCCTCATCACGCTCGCAAACGACGGCGGCGCTGCGCTGTTCTTCGCCGTATGGGCCATCGCCATCGTCGGGATCGCCCTCGAGTGTTTTTTGCGCGAGCGCCAGCCGCATTGGGTAAGCGGCCTGGTCTATCTGCTGATGGGCTGGCTCGTCGTCTTTAAGCTGCCCGAGCTCGTGTCGCTGCTCAACCCCGTGGCACTTGCCCTGCTCGCTGTCGGCGGCGTGTGCTACACCGTGGGCGTGCCGTTCTACATCGCCAAAAACGTGCGTTACCTGCACAGTGTGTTTCACTTGTGGGTGCTCGCCGGCAGTATCTTCCAGTTCATGGCGGTGATCCTCTTCGTAATCTAGCGATCGCGTCTGTGCCCGCGGGCCCATCCGAGCGGCCGTCGGGCGCAACTGCCCTATCCGTCACCTACGCTTACTACCTAACGTCCCGAATCTTGGAGGTTCGAGAAACTCCCGATGGACATAACCATCTCCCTTATCACCACCCTCGTTTTGACCCTCATCAACGGCTACTTCTCTATGTCTGAGATGGCGCTCACCACGGCCAAGCGCGCCGTGCTGGAGCACGAGGCCGAGGAAGGCGACAAGCGTGCCGAGCGTGCCATTAAGCTGGCTGCCGACTCCGACCAGCTGCTCGCCACCATCCAGGTCGCCATCACGCTCGTGGGCTTCGCCTCGTCCGCCGTCGCCTCGACGAGCCTGTCCGACCCGCTCGCCACGTGGCTCATGAGCTTTGGCGTCGCGCCGCTTTCCGCCATCGCACGCGGCCTGGCGCCGGTCATCATCACCGTCGCCGTCGCCTTTGTGTCCATCGTGATCGGCGAGCTCGTGCCCAAGCGCATCGGCCTTGCTAACGCCGAGGGCGTATCCAAGCAGGTCGTGGGACCGCTCTCCGTATTCCAAAAGATCGCCCGCCCGCTCGTGTGGCTGACCGGTGCCTGCTCCGACGGCCTGGCCCGCATCCTGCGCATCAAGAGCGCCGACGACCGTCAGAACGTCTCGGAAGAAGAGATCAAGTACATGGTCTCGGAGCAGGACGACCTGCTCGACGAGGAAAAGCGTATGATCCACGAGATCTTTGACCTGGGCGACACCGTTGCCCGCGAGGTCATGGTGCCGCGCGTGGACACCACCATGTGCGAGGATGACGAGACGGTCGCCGACGTGCTGTCCACCATGCGCCAGACCGGCTTTAGCCGCATCCCCGTCTATCACGAGGATCCCGACAACGTCGCGGGCATCGCGCACATCAAGGACCTGATTCAGCCCGCGCTCGACGGCAAGGGCGACCAGCCCATCGCCGGCTTTTTGCGCGACGCCACCTTTGTGCCCGACACCAAGGACATCCTGCCGCTGCTGTCCGAGATGCAGACCTCGCACGACCAGATCGTGGTGGTCGTGGACGAGTACGGCGGCACGGCCGGCATCATCACCATCGAGGACATCGTCGAGGAGATCGTCGGCGAGATCGAGGACGAGTTCGACCCCGACAACAAGTATCTCACGCGCCTTTCGCGCCGCGAGTGGCTCGTTGATGGGCGTTTTTCGTGCGATGACGCGATTGAGCTTGGTTGGCCGCTCGAGGAAAGCGATGATTATGAGACCATCGCCGGCTGGATCTTGGAGCTTTGCGACTCGGTGCCCGACATCGGAGAGGTGTTTGAGGTCGCGGGGTACAAGTTTAAAGTGCAGTCGATGCGTGGCCAGCGCATCTCGCTCATTCGCGTGATCGCTCCGGCCGAAACCGATAAGAAGGATTCCGAGTCTTCGGTAGACGAGCCGACGACGTCGGGTGCGGGTTCCGCGAATCCGCACGACGGCGACGAGTAGGACAAGGAAGAGTAGGGGAGAGTTATGGCAGGCCTGTTCAACATCCTTAAGGTCACCGTCAGCGAGGACAAGATCTGCGCGCACGTGCTGGTGAACCCTGGCATGCCGCTCATGACCTCGGAGGATATCGAGGCCACGGCGCGCGTGTACTACCTGGTGCCGGCGATTGCCAAGCACCTGTGCCTGGGCGATTCCGGCCGCGAGTTCCAGGACTGTATGGGTCAGACCGAGCTCTGCCACCTGCTGGAGCACGTGACGGTCGAGCTTATGAACGAGACCGGTCTTGCCGGTAGCATCTCGTGCGGCCGCACGCGCGTAAGTGAGCATGACGAGCGTGTCTTTGAGGTTGAGCTTTCGTGCCCCGACGACGCACTGGCCATCGGTGCGCTGTCGTCGGCCACCTTTATGATGGACTGGGCGTACCTGCACGCCGACCAGCCTGCCCCCGACGTGGAAGGCACGGTCGCGGGCCTGCGTAACCTGGTGCTGGGCATGCGCGCCGAGGCCGAGGGCAAGGATCCTCACGAGGCCGTCGCTGCTGCGAACGGCGAAGATGCTGCCGAGGACGAGGGCGCTGACGAGGGC
>USFK01000211.1 GCA_900553935.1 uncultured Collinsella sp. | reverse complement strand
AGGCTAGCCGGTCTTTTTCGTTTTGTTGACAGTTGATTGTTTGATCAGAGTTGGGGAGATATCCGTATGGACGCAAGCCAGATCGTACTGACCGCTGAGGGCCGCCAGAAGCTCGTCGAGGAGCTCGCTTGGCGTGAGGGCGATTACGCCAAGGAGATCGTCGAGGACATCAAGGAAGCCCGCGCGTTCGGCGACCTTTCGGAGAACTCCGAGTACGACGCCGCCAAGGACAAGCAGGCCCAGAACGCCGCTCGTATTGCCGAGATCCAGGCCATCCTCGCCAACGCTCAGGTTGCTGCCACCACAGGTGATCTGACCGTCTCCATCGGTTCCACCGTTTCGCTGATTGATCCCAACGGCGAGGTCATGGAAGTCACGCTCGTCGGTACCACCGAGACCAACTCGCTCGAGCACAAGATTTCCAACGAGTCTCCGGTCGGTCACGCCATCATCGGTCACGGCGAGGGCGACTCCGTCGAGGTCGTTACGCCTTCCGGCAAGACTCGCGTCTACACCATCGCCAAGATTGCACGCTAGACCACGGTCCCGCGTAAAGGTTTGTTTTCGCTCCCTGGGACCGAATCCTGGGGAGCGTTTTAGTTTGAGGAGCTAACTTATGGCAGAGAACCAGAACGCCGCAGATCAGGCATCGACGCTCAACGACGAGCGCGCCACCCGCCTGGCCAAGCGCGCCGCCCTGTTCGAGGCGGGCCAGAACCCCTATCCCGAGCACTCTGAGCTTGAGGACTACGTTGCCGATATCGAGGCTAAGTACGCCGAGCTTGCCGATGGCGAGGACACCGAGGACGTCGTGAAGATCGCCGGCCGTGTGGTCGCCAAGCGCGGTCAGGGCAAGATCATGTTCATCGTCGTACGCGATGCGACTGCCGAGATTCAGCTGTTCTGCCGCATCAACGACATGGACGAGGCCGCCTGGAATACGCTCAAGTCCCTCGACCTGGGCGACATCCTGGGCGTGACCGGCGTGGTTGTGCGCACCCAGCGCGGCCAGCTTTCCGTTGCCCCTAAGAGCGCGA
Source organism: uncultured Collinsella sp. (assembly GCA_900553935.1). Classification (GTDB taxonomy): domain Bacteria; phylum Actinomycetota; class Coriobacteriia; order Coriobacteriales; family Coriobacteriaceae; genus Collinsella. The sequence goes on along the minus strand of USFK01000211.1, from coordinate 1,566 downwards.
CCCTGCTTGCCAAGGCCGTTCGTCCGCTGCCCGAGAAGTTCCACGGTCTTTCCGACAAGGAGACCCGCTATCGCCAGCGCTATGTTGACCTGATCGCCAACGACGACGTTCGCGAGACCTTCCGTAAGCGTTCGCAGATTCTCTCCACCTTCCGTCGCTTTATGGAGTCCGACGGCTACATGGAGGTCGAGACCCCCATCCTGCAGACCATCCAGGGCGGCGCTACTGCCAAGCCGTTCATCACGCACTTCAACGCGCTCGATCAGGAGTGCTACCTGCGCATTGCTACCGAGTTGCACCTCAAGCGCTGCATCGTCGGCGGTTTTGAGCGCGTGTTCGAGATCGGCCGTATCTTCCGTAACGAGGGCATGGACCTTACCCACAACCCCGAGTTCACCACGATGGAGGCCTATCGTGCCTTCTCCGACCTCGAGGGCATGAAGGCGCTCGCCCAAGGTGTCATTAAGGCGGCTAACAAGGCCATCGGCAACCCCGAGGTCATCGAGTACCAGGGCCAGACCATCGACCTTTCTGGTGAGTGGGCCAGCCGTCCCATGACCGACATCGTCTCCGACGTGCTCGGCAAACAGGTCACCATCGATACGCCGGTCGAGGAGCTTGCTGCTGCCGCGCGCGAGAAGGGCCTGGAGATTAAGCCCGAGTGGACCGCCGGCAAGATTATCGCCGAGATCTACGATGAGCTGGGCGAGGACACCATCGTCAACCCCACGTTCGTGTGCGATTACCCCATCGAGGTCAGTCCGCTTGCCAAGCGCTTTGAGGACGACCCGCGCCTGACGCACCGCTTTGAGTTGGTTATCGCCGGTCACGAGTACGCCAATGCGTTCTCCGAGCTCAACGACCCGGTCGACCAGGCCGAGCGCTTTGCCGCCCAGATGGCCGAGAAGGCTGGTGGCGACGATGAGGCCATGGAGTACGACGAGGACTACGTGCGCGCCCTCGAGTACGGTATGCCTCCCGCGGGCGGCATCGGCATCGGTATCGACCGCGTGGTCATGCTGCTCACCAACCAGGCTTCCATCCGCGACGTGCTGCTGTTCCCGCACATGAAGCCCGAGAAGGGTTTCCAGTCCGGTGCCGCTGCCGCCAAGGCTGCCGAGGCCGGCAACGCCGCGAGCCCGTTCGTTAAGTCGCTTAAGCCCACGCTCGATTACTCCAAGATCGCCGTCGAGCCGCTGTTTGAGGAGTTCGTCGACTTTGATACCTTCTCCAAGAGCGATTTCCGCGCTGTGAAGGTCAAGGCGTGCGAGGCCGTCAAGAAGTCCAAGAAGCTGCTGAACTTTACGCTCGACGACGGCACCGGCACCGACCGCACCATCCTCTCCGGCATTCACGGTTATTATGAGCCCGAGGACCTGGTCGGCAAGACCTTGCTCGCCATCACCAACCTGCCTCCGCGCAAGATGATGGGCATTCCCAGCTGCGGCATGCTCATCAGCGCTATCCACGAGGAGGATGGTGAGGAGCGTCTCAACCTGATCCAGCTCGACGCCTCCATCCCCGCCGGCGCAAAGATGTACTAGGGGGTTACGCGGTTCTACGAAC
>USFK01000210.1 GCA_900553935.1 uncultured Collinsella sp. | reverse complement strand
TATGCGACCGCTTGGCCGACGCACTCCGCTCGAATAAGCCCGTTGTGACGTCGATGGAGTTTGGCCCATCGTTTGGACGGATGTCGGTTGAGGCGGCGCGGGCAAAAGGCGAGACGTTGCGAGGGCTGGTCAACGAACGTCTCAAGAAACTCGGCCCAAGCAAGGGTATTCTGTTTGCGATTGACGAGGCTCAATCTGCGTCTATCGAGGAACTGTCGGCTCTCGCCGTTCTCTATCAGCAGGTGCTCGGAGATCAGGATGCCACGGGCTTGCCCGATAGCGAGCAACGCGGTCTTGCGCTGGTCTTTGCCGGCTTGCCCAGCATGGTTGACGATTTGCTCGAAGAGCCGAGCGTGACGTTTTTGCGGCGTGCCCAGCAGCGTACGTTGGGGGCGATTTCTGTGCCCAAGGTGCGCGATTCGTATATCCAGACGGTCGAGTGCGCTGGTCTTTACATTGATGCGGAGACTGCGGACCTTGCGGCGCGCAAGAGCATGGGGCATCCCTATATGGTTCAGCTGGTGGGATATTACATGTGGCGGTCTGCTGTCCGGCGTGGCTCGCAAGTCATTGAAAGGCGCGATGTCGAGGATGGCCATGCGGATGCCGTCTCCGAGTTCTACGAAGCGGTTGACGCGCCTCTGTATTACGGGCTGCGCACCCCACAGCGTCTCTTTATCGAGGCCATGGCGGTTGACGAGGACAAGCCGACGCGCATGGCGGATATCATTGAGCGCTGCGACCGTACCCAGAGCTGGGCGAGTAAATATCGCGCAAGCCTGATTCGCGAGCGCGTCATCGAGGCTGCCGGATACGGTCTCGTCCGGTTTACCGTGCCCATGCTGGGCGAGTACATTCGAGATCGTGTTTTATGGCACAAGTAAAGGACAAAGGGACAGTCCCTTTGTCACATTCGATCAACAGGAAGGGGAGCGATGACGGTGTCGCAACAGCCGAGTGCTATCGAGGTACGTGGTGCGCGCGTCCATAACCTCAAGGACATCGATATCGATATTCCGCTGGGAAGGCTCGTGGGCATTGCCGGCGTGTCGGGTTCGGGCAAGAGCTCGCTGGCGCTGGGGGTTCTGTATGCCGAGGGCTCGCGTCGTTATCTGGAGGCGCTCAGCACTTATACCCGCCGTCGGCTGACACAGACAGAGCATGCTCAGGTGGACGAGGTGCTGCACGTGCCGGCGGCACTCGCATTGCATCAGCGTCCTAGTGTGCCAGGCGTGCGTTCGACCTTTGGCACCATGACCGAGCTCAACAACAGCCTGCGCCTGCTCTTTAGCCGCTGCGCCCATCACGTGTGCCCGCATTGCGGGACGCGTGTGGAGCCGAGCCTTAACGTGGCCGCGGGCCTGTCGCTCACGTGTTCCGCATGCGGCCGCGAGTTCTATGCGCCGGGGGCCGAGGACCTTGCCTTTAACAGTGGCGGCGCGTGTTCTACCTGCGGCGGCACCGGCGTCATGCGCGAGGTGGACGAGGCGAGCCTGGTGCCCGACGAGTCAAAGACCATCAACGAGGGCGCGGTGCTTCCCTGGGGCACGCTCATGTGGGACCTGATGAAGCAGGTGGCCGGCGAGATGGGCGTGCGTACCGACGTGCCGTTTAACCAGCTCACGCCTCAAGAGCGCGACATCGTGTTCCATGGCCCAGCAGTTAAGAAGCACATTCTCTACGTTCCCAAAAGCGGCGAGGGCGCCACGCCGCTCGACTTTACCTATTACAACGCCGTCTATACCGTCGAGAATGCGCTCGCCAAGGTTAAGGACGATAAGGGGCTCAAGCGCGTTGCGCGCTTTTTGCGCGAGGGACCGTGCCGCGATTGCGGAGGCACGCGTCTTTCCGAGGCTGCGCGCCAGCCCCAGGTGCGCGGTATCGATCTGGCGCAGGCGGCGGCCATGACGCTGGGCGAGGCGATTGAGTGGGTGCGCGGAGTGCCCGCATCCTTGCCGACCAAGATGCGGCCCATGGCGACGGACATCTGCGATTCGTTTTTGGGCACGGCCCGCCGTCTGGTCGATCTGGGTCTCGACTACCTTTCGCTCGACCGCGCCGGCGCCACGCTCTCCACGGGTGAGCGCCAGCGCGTACAGCTTGCCCGCGTGGTGCGCAACCGATCGACGGGCGTGCTGTATGTGCTGGACGAGCCCTCGATTGGCTTGCATCCTGCCAATGTCGACGGCCTGGTGGGCGTGATGCGTGATCTGGTTGATGACGGCAACACCGTGGTCGTTGTCGACCACGATACGCGCGTGCTGGCGGAAGCCGATTATCTGGTCGAGATGGGCCCCGTTGCCGGAGCAGGAGGCGGTAATGTGATCGCTGCAGGTACGGTGGACGAGGTCGAACAATCGCAGGGCAGCCGCATCGCGCCGTTTTTGCGCTCGGAGTCCAAGCGCTTGCGTCCGCAGGTGACTGACGAGGAAATGTTCGACCAGGGCCATATTCGCATGGCGACCGATGCCATCCATACCGTCAAGCCGCTCGAAGTCGATATTCCGCGCGGCCGCCTTGTCGCGGTGACGGGCGTTTCGGGTTCGGGTAAGACGACGTTGGTGCTCGAGACGCTCATTCCGGCGCTCAAGGCGCAGGCAGCCGGTGAG
>USFK01000209.1 GCA_900553935.1 uncultured Collinsella sp. | reverse complement strand
GGCCCGCCGTTTTGTGGTGGTTTCTGCCTGCGGTCGCCGCTTTAAGGGCGACACCAAGGTGACCGACCTGCTCTACCTGGTTAACGCGCACGTTAAGTACCACGTGTCGTGCGAGGAGCTGCTCGAGGACATTGGGCAGCGCTATTTTGATATCGCTGACGAGCTGGAGCTCACCTATCCCATCCGCGAGGAGTTCGCGGCCTTTGCCGAGCGCGCCCGCTCGGGCGGCTACTCCACCGAGGAGCTCGTGAGTCGTGGCGAGTACTTCACCGCTCGCCTGATGGCCGAGTATCTGGGCCTGCCGTTCCTGGACGCCGCGACGGTCGTGGCGTTCCATCACGACGGTACGCTCAGCATGAACCGCACCTCCGAGCTGGTGCAGGAGTACGGTCAGCAGGGCGGCTTTGTCATGCCCGGTTTCTACGGCGCGACGCGTGAGGGTCAAATCAAGCTGCTCGACCGTGGCGGCGGCGATATCTCGGGCTCGATCCTGGCCAAGTGCCTGGGCGCCGACCTGTACGAGAACTGGACCGACGTTTCGGGCTTCTATTCTGCTGATCCTCGCATTGTGCCCGAGGCTCAGCCCATCGCCCGCGTTACCTACGAGGAGCTGCGCGAGCTTTCGTACATGGGTGCAAGCGTCCTGCACGAGGAGGCCGTGTTCCCTGTGCGCGAGGCAGGCATTCCACTGGTCATCAAGAACACCAATGCGCCGCAGGACCCCGGCACCATCATTAGCGAGACGGCTGACGAGGGTGAGGCAGAGCCCATCATTACCGGCGTGACCGGTAAGCGCGGCTTTGTCGCCATCAACGTTGCCCGCGACCGTACCAAGCCGCGCGTCGGCTTTATGCGCCGTGCGCTTTCGGTCTTCGAACGCTATGACGTTTCCGTCGAGCACATGCCCACCGGTGTCGACCGCTTTGGTGCTGTGGTGCAGGAGCAGGACGTGCGCGATTCGCTGTACTCGCTCGTAGGCGACATTCAGCAGGAGGTCGAGCCGCTCGAGATCGAGGTGGTCGAGGGCTTGGCACTTATCGCGACCGTCGGTCGTAACCTGCGCGGCCGTGCAGGTATCTCGGGCCACCTGTTTGGCATGCTTGGCCAGGCGGGCGTGAGCGTGCGTATGATTTCGCAGAGCTGCGACGAGATCAACATCATTATCGGCGTCGAGGAGAAGGACTTCGACTTGGCGATTCAGACCATTTACCGTGCCTTCTCCGACGAGAACGGCATTGTGAAAGTCGCGGACCTGGAGGCTCCCGCGCCGGTCGAACCCGCCCTGGCCGCCCTCCACAAGTAGCGGCCATTCCGGCAGATTTTGGGACATGCCCCAAAATCTGCCGTGGGGCGTTTCATTTCGGTTTCGTTTCGACGGGGCGGGTTTCATGCCCGTCCCGTTTTTGTATAAACTGGGCAAGAACATTTAGCCTGCTCGGCGTGCGGGCAAAAGCCACAACCTTAAAAGGGGGAAGCATGAAACAGTACACGGTTGCTATTTTGGGCGCGACGGGAGCTGTTGGCACCCAGATGCTCGAGTGTCTCAACGAGCAGGAGTTCCCGGTCGGCAAGCTCAAGCTGCTAGCGAGCGCGCGCTCTGCGGGCAAGACCGTCGAGTTCCGCGGCGAGCAGGTTGTGATCGAGGAAGCTTGCCCCGAGGCCTTTGAGGGCTGCGACATCGTACTCGGCGCTGCCGGCGACGATATCGCGAAGGAGCTGCTGCCCGAGGCCGTCAAGCGTGGCGCCATCGTGGTAGACAACAGCCATGCCTTCCGCATGGATCCCGAGGTGCCGCTGGTCGTGCCCGAGATCAATGCCGACGATATCAAGTGGCATCACGGCCTTATCGCCAATCCCAACTGCGCGACTATCATCGGCCTGGTTCCCACGTGGCCGCTGCATCAGCTCGCCGGCGTGAAGCGCATGATCGTCTCGACGTATCAGGCGGCTTCGGGTGCCGGCGCTCCCGGTATGGCCGAGCTCGAGGCTCAGCTGGCCGCCCTGGGTCGCGGCGAGGAGATTCCCGAGCCGCGTGCATTTGCCGCCCAGCTGGCGAGCAACCTGATTCCGCAGATTGGCGGCGTCAAGGAGGAGGGCTTTACCTCCGAGGAGATGAAGCTGCAAAACGAGGGCCGTAAGATCATGCATCTGCCCGAGCTGCACGTGAACTGCACCTGCGTGCGCGTGCCCGTGCTGCGTTCGCACTCCGAGAGCATTACGCTCGAGTTTGAGCGCGATATTACGGTCGAGGAGGCCCGTGCTGCGCTGGCTGCCGCTCCCGGCGTCAAGCTGGTTGACGATCTGGGTGCCGAGGGTGCACACGACCGCTTCCCCATGCCGATGGATACGTCCGACCAGGACCTGATTTGGGTCGGCCGCGTGCGTCGCGACATCTCGAACCCCGAGGCCGCGCGCGGCATCACCTTCTGGTGCTGCGGCGACCAAATCCGTAAGGGCGCGGCAACCAACGCCGTCCAGATCGCTAAGCTGCTCTGCGAGTAGTTTGACCTGTCCGGCGGGGGCCGGGCTTGGTTTTCAGAACATTCCGCAGACCAGTGTGGCGCCTTGTCCGCAGCTCCGAAGGAGCATGTGGATAAAGCGACAGGCTTCATCTCTTATAAGTCCAAGAACGGCAAGG
>USFK01000208.1 GCA_900553935.1 uncultured Collinsella sp. | reverse complement strand
CCAGGCACCGCATCTTGCCGCTCAAACCGTCGCTCGCGTACCAAAGTACGCGTCGCTCCTCTTTCGCGGCAACCTGCGGCACCTGGACAACCCTCGCCGACCTGTGGGATTTCGTTTGTTACTTGGGAGAAATGATGACTGAGGTAATAAATGCTACCGAGCTTAAATACGACGCCCGCGGGCTGATTCCTTGCGTGGTTCAGCAGCATGACACCGGTGAGGTGCTTATGGTTGCTTGGATGAACGAGGAATCGGTGGGGCTGACGCTCAAGACCGGGACCACGTGGTTTTGGAGTCGCAGCCGTCAGGAGCTCTGGAACAAGGGCGCGACGAGTGGCAACATGCAGGAGGTCAAGGAGCTCTGGGCCGACTGCGATAGCGATACGCTGCTGGTCAAGGTGGACTCACCGGGCCCGGCCTGCCATACCGGCAACCGTACCTGCTTCTTTAAGCGCGTGGAAGGGGGAGTGCGATGAAAGTCGTGACGCCGTTCGAGGTCGCCGAATGCAACACCGAGCTCCTCCGCGCGGGCGTGCCATGCCGCGTGCACCTGACTGATGCCTGCGGGGCGCAGTCGCTTTGGCTCGAGGCCGAGAAGGAAAGGCTCAATGAGGCCCATGCCGTCATCGTCGAGTTCTTTGAGAAAAAGGGCGCAAAGCCTCGGTTCGATGAGACCGGTACCTACTTTACGCTGCAGTAACGAGAGGAAATAACCATGGGAGTCAGAACAGCTAACGTGCAGCCGGGAAACATCGGTGAGACGCTGACGGGACTGGCCGAGGTGATTCACGGTCGTCGCGACGCATCGCCGCAGGAGAGCTATACCGCGCGTCTGCTGACCGACGTCGAGGACGAGCTTCTCAAGAAGCTTGCCGAGGAGGCGAGCGAGGTGATCATGGCCTGCAAGGATAACGACCACGATCATATCCGCTACGAGGCCGGCGACCTGATCTACCACCTGCTCGTGACGCTCGAGCGCTACGGCATCACCCTCGACGAACTGGCCGGCGAACTCAACGCCCGCCGCCACTAGTCATCGGGGACGTTATTAAACGACTAGTTAGGCGAGGGGCGTGGACTCCCATTCGCCGGTGGGGTGGGGGATGTCGAAGGTTCGATAACTGCAGTCGTAGGCGTGGGCTTGCGCTTCGCGGATATTCCAACAGATGTCACAGGCGCGGTGTGCGTCCGAGCCAAAGGTGATTGGCACCTCGGCGTGGGCGAAGCAGCGCAACAGCCCCGTCGAGGGGTAATAGTCGTCGAGGCCCTTACGCGGCGCGGCGGTCGAGACTTCGACACGGCGACCCGTATCGTGCGCGCACTCGGCCATCTGCCCCCAAAACGGCGCCGGGTCAAAATCGGGCGCAAAGCCTTCCTTCGAAAAGCGCATGACCAGGTCGGGATGGGCCATTACATCAAAGTTGAGTGAGCTTTCGCAAGCACGGCACCAGTCGTCGACGTAGCGTTCCCACACGCCGCGCACGCCCAGGTTTTCCCAAACATGCAGGTTGGTATCGTCGTCGATCCAGCCGCAAAGGGAATCGGGTGTATCGGGGCGCGCGACGTTTTCCGTTCCCACCGTACCCGCGGCACCTGCCATGATATCGCCCGGGTCGCCAATCCAATGCACGCTGCCCAAGCGCACCACGGCGCCCTGGGACCAGCGCTCAACCAAGGGTTCGCAGCCCTCGTACCAATCGCATTCAAAGCCATAGATAAGCTCGAGCTCCGGCGCGATTTGCGCGGCAAGCCTGCGGGCGTCCTCAAAGGCCAGACGATGTGCCGGCAAGTCGCCCTCGACGACCTGCACCTCGCAGTTAGCATCCATACTGGCAGGCAGGGCGAGGTGGTCGGTCGAGACCATGACGCGGCAGCCTGCCGCAGCAGCGGCACGGACGTTGTCATCAAACGAGGCATGGCCGTCCGAAAACGAGGTGTGGGTGTGACAATCGACCAGCGGGCAAGCGGACATGGCGGCTCCTTTGCGTCAAGCGAATCCGCTTCATTGTAATGGCGCAGCCTCGGCGCGGCGGGAACGCTGCAAGTCGAAACCGTCTGGAAAGGGCAGGCGGCGCGTGCCGGCGCCGGCGACTACTTGCTTCGTGTCGCCGCTCGTTTGGACTGCACGGTTATAATCGCGTGCCGCACGGCGGTGACGGGACGATAGCGGATCATACGCGGTCCCGACCAGCGCATGACCTCGCGGATCTTCTCGCGCATGGCAGGCCGGTAACAATGCGAAGGACAGGCCGAGCAAAATGTCTTGGTGCCCATGTGCGGGCAGTGCTCAATGCGCGCGATGGCGTATTTCTGCAGCTCGGCGCATTCGGGGCAGAGCGTAACGGTTCGGAGCCCGAGTTTGACGCGAGTGGGCTTTTCGCCGTTGGGAGCCTGCTTACCCTCGTGGCCGCCGCGATGATGCCCGCGGCACCACAGTGCAATCATCTGCGACACCATCTGGGCCTCGCGTGCACGTTTGCGCGCCAGCTCCGGCGTGTCGACCGGGCGCGCCATTAGCTCAGCCTCCCGTGCTCGACCGAAAGCGAGCAATCGGCAAACGCGCAGGTGCTGGCACGGTGGCTTACGAGCACAATCAGGTCTGCCTTCATCCGTTCATTCCGGATCCGCTCCTGAATGGCTTCGCTCA
>USFK01000207.1 GCA_900553935.1 uncultured Collinsella sp. | reverse complement strand
GACCTCCTCGCCGTCAGCGGCAGGCTTGGCCGTGCGGCGCGCGAGCCTGGGCTTTGCCGGAGCAGCCTCCTCACCAGTTGCAGGCGCAGGCGTCGAAGCAGCCTTAGGCGTCTCGGGAGCCGAGGCTTGCGCGGGCGCCGCGACCTGGTCCGACGCAACCGGTGCAGCGGGAGCGGATTGCGTCGTCGTTATTTCGATTTCTTGCTGTTGATCAGACACAGTGTTTGCTCAACTTTCTTTTCAAGCCCTGTGATCACATGCTCCCTGCATAAACCTTCAGGGCGGCTAAACAGTCTAGTTCCGTTCAAAACGACGGACATCATTGATCTGTATCGAGATGATTGCGTCAACTACGCAGCGTTAGTGTAACACAACCGCCGCCACCTGCAACTTAGTCATTAGGGGCGTTCTTAAACGACTAGTCAAAAGGGACACTCTTTGGTCTACCACCCACAAATCAGACTGCCTCCGCCAAAACTATGGCGGTTTACTACGACGAATCGATCAACCGCGACCACTCCGAAACATGTTGAACTAAAACCGCAGGTAGATGCCTTGCGCTTTTTTGCGAAAAGCCGGCGTGGTTGGAAATTCCCAATTCATCGTAGTAAACCGGCATAGTTTCGTATTTCCAGCAGTTCCAAATTCGTCAATACGTCGGCATTTGCGAAAAAAGCCCGACCTCCGTGGGAGATCGGGCTTATAGGGCTCAGTTAAACCAAACCTACACGGTCAAATGACCCGCAGGTTACATCTGCTCGGGCGCGGAAACGCCAACGAGGGTGAGCACCAGGGCGAGCGTCACGCGGACGGCATCGCAAGCGGCCAGACGGGCACGCGAAAGCTCGGGGTCGACGGGACGGCCCTCGCTCGGCAGCACCTGGCAGGCAGCGTAGAAGCTGTGGAAGTCACCGGCGAGTTCCTCGGCAAAGTGGGTCAGACGGAACGGGGCGCGATCGCGAGCACAGCTGGCGATCAGGTCGGTGAGCTCGTTGAGCTTGCGCGAAAGGGCGAGCTCGGTCGGGTCGGTCAGCAGCGAGTAATCGACGTTCTCACCGATGGCCTTGGCGGCAACGGCCTTCATGCCCATCTCGTCGGCCTGCTCGGCGGTAACGTCGGCGGCACGGCGCAGGATGGAGCACACGCGGGCGTGAGCATACTGCACGTAATAGACCGGGTTGGAGTTGTCGCGCTTCTTAACGGCCTCGATGTCGAAGTCGACCATCTGGTTGGAGCTCTTGGAGATGAGCGTGTAGCGAGCGGCATCGGAGCCGACCTCGTCGACGAGCTCCTGCAGGGTCACCATGGTGCCCTTGCGCTTGGACATACGGACGGGCTTGCCGTTACGCAGCAGGTTGACGAGCTGGCCCAGCAGAACCTCAAACTTGCCGGGGTAACCCAGAGCGTCGCAGACGCAGCGTACGCGCTCGATGTAACCGTGGTGGTCGGCGCCCCAGATGTCGATGACGTGATCGACGCGCTGGAACTTATCCCAGTGATAGGCGACGTCGGAGGCGAAGTAGGTGTACTCGCCGTCGGACTTGATCAGGACGCGGTCCTTGTCGTCGCCCAGATCGGTGGAGCGGAACCACAGGGCGCCGTCCTTGGTGTAGAGGTAGCCCATCTTGTCGAGCTTCTCAAAAGCGCGGTCGACGGCGGAGGTGCCGGCGGTCTCGCCCTCGGTGTCCTTCACGTACAGCGAGCGCTCGGAGTACCAACGGTCGAAGTCGCAGTTGACGGCGTGGCAGAGGTCGCGCATGTTATCGACCATCTTTACATAGCCGCGCTCGCGGAAGCTCTCCATGCGCTCCTGCGGATCGGCGTCGACCCACTTGTCGCCGTCGGTGCGCCAGAACTCGGCGGCCTCGTCGATGATGTAGTCGCCGCCATAGGCGTTGCCGCCAAGGTTCTTGTTGAAGGCGTCCATGTAGGGGTGGAGCTCGGGGTGTGCGTCCTCCTCGTCCTTCACGAAGGCCTTGCGGTCATCGAGAAGCACCTGCACGGCCTCGTCGAGCGAGCAGCCGCGCTCGGAGACAACCTGGGCGAGCTGCAGGTAGCGCTCGGCGACAGAGTTGCCAAAGACGTCCATCTGGCTGCCGTGGTCGTTGATGTAGTACTCGCGCTCCACGTTGTAGCCAGCGTGCTCCATCACGCGGCAGAGCGAGTCGCCAAGGGCGGCCCAGCGGCCGTGAGCAATGTGGAGCGGTCCCACGGGGTTGGCCGAGACAAACTCGACCTGGACCTTCTCGCCGGCGCCAATGTTGGAGCGCCCAAAGTCATGGCCCTGCTCGCGCACCGTGCGGAAGACCTCGTTGTTTGCGGCAGCGGAGAGGTAGAAGTTCACAAAGCCGGGACCGGCGACCTCGACCTTGGAGATGCCGGGGTCCTTCTCCATGTGGGTCACGATTGCCTGGGCAATGGCACGGGGTGCCATGTGGGCGAGGCGGGCGGAGCGCAGGGCAAGTGTGGTGGTCCAGTCACCGTTGTCGGCGTCTGCGGGGCGCTCAAGGCCAAGGTCCCCAACCTCGAAGGAAGGCAGGTCTCCCGCCTCCTGTGCGTCCGCGACGGCCTTCCTGACGAGCTCCTCAATCTTCTCGGGCATGTGCCCCGTCCTTCCGTGATCCCTGCGCGCCCCCTGGCGCGCTTCCGTGTGCAGCAGTGTAGCAGAGGCGTTGGCAGA
>USFK01000206.1 GCA_900553935.1 uncultured Collinsella sp. | reverse complement strand
GTTCGAATCTGGTACGGGCTACCACGAATCTGAGACCCGGACTTCCCACGGAAGCCCGGGTTTTTTATTTCCGAGCAAACCATCTGCAATTCCCATTTGGCCCATAGCTTTACGTTCTGCTTGTGGCCCTTGCGGGTACAATATGCAAGATATTTGGATGGTCAGAAGGAGCCTCATGACGGAGTCCTCTCAGCATACATCTAAGCCCCAGGTCGAGGTTGAGGCCTCGGGCGGCGATGACAACAAGGGTGCACGCCGCGGTGCCATTTTTATCGGCGTCGTGCTGGTTGGCTATATCGTTTATCTGATTGTGACCGGTCAGATGGGACAGTTCTGGGCTGCCATGTCGAGCGTTCAGGCGCCGTGGCTCGTTGCTGCATGCTTTTGCATGTTCCTGTACCTGTTCTTTGGCATCGTTGCCTATGCGATCGCCGTCTGGCTCGATCCCAATTCGCCCGTCGGCATTCGCGACCTGATCTCGGTCGAGGCGAGCGGTATCTTCTTTGGCAACCTGACGCCCATGATGATGGGCTCTACGCCCGCCCAGATCTACCGCCTGACCAAGGCGGGCCAAAATGTCGGCGAGGCCGGTGCCACGCAGTTCACGCGCTTTATCGTGTATCAGTTTGGCCTCGTTGCCTGGGGCGCCATTCTGCTGCTTGCCCGCATGCCGTTTTTCGCCGAGCGCTATGGCGACATGACGCTGCTGTGCGTCTTTAGCTTTGGCGGACACTGTTGCATTCTGCTTGGCATCTTTGCCGTCGCGCTCATGCCCAAGACCGTCACGCGCGTCGCGCACTGCATCATCAATTGGCTCGAGCGAATGGGCGTCTCGGCCACCAAGATCGAGGGCTGGCGTACGTTTGTCGACGGCGAAATCTACTCGTTCTCCGAGAAGTTCAAGCTTTCGGCCGGCCACTTTTCGTCCATGCTGCTCACGGTGGTCATCACCATGTTGCAGCTCGCATTTTTCTACCTCGTGCCGTATTTCCTGATGCTTGCCTTTGGTCACCACGAAGTCGACTTTTTCTCGGTCATGGCCGCGAGCGCCTTTGTTCAGCTCCTGAGCTCTGCTGTTCCCCTGCCCGGTGGCACCGGCGGCGCCGAGGGCGGCTTCGCACTGTTCCTGGGTCATTTCTTTGGATCGGCGTCGACCGCCGGTTATCTGCTATGGCGCCTCATTACGTTTATCGCGCCGACTATTTTGGCCGCGCCCCTGCTGGGCCTTAAGAGCGCTCACAACGAGAGTATCCATGCACGCTGGGATCGCGCGATGCGCAAGCTCGGACGATCGCCTCAGACGTCCTCTAAGCCTGCAAAGCCCCATCCTGTGAATGCGGTTACCGTGGATCCCAATCAGCATGCTCAGAAGGCTTCTGGAGCTGCCAAACCGTCGCATAAGGCCTATGTGCGCCAGACAGGTGACGGCATTCGTGTGTCCCCGGCTGCTTTGAACAAAAAGAAGCTCCCTAAGGCGTAACAGTTGGTCGTGCGTTCTTCATGTTGCAGGGCTTTTTTGTGCCGGATGGGGGATAATCCTCTTACGTAGATTAACTCTCATCTGTTGATGAATGCTCACATTCCGAAGGGACACGTCCATGGACACCAGCAAACCGCGCCTCGACCGCCGCATCGTTCGCAGCCGCAATGCCATCCTTTCTGCGTTTGAGCGCCTGCTGATGGATAAACCGCTTGCCGATATTACCGTGAGTGCCATCGCGCGTGAGGCAAATGTCGATCGCAAGACCTTCTACGTGCACTTTGGCACGGTCGACGGCCTGCTCGATGCCATCGCCGCCGATGTGGTCGAGATGATCGTCGACTCGGTCGAAAAGACGCTTTCCACTATGGGCAGTGACCCCAACGAGCGCGCCCTTGGAGCGGCGGCTACCTTCTTTAAGACCATCAACGAGGCACTTTGCAATAACCTCGTGCTCAATCGCCAGCTGATTGAAAACATCCCGCTCGACGATTTTATGACGCGTTTGCGCGTGCCGCTCGAGCATGAGATTGCCGAGCGCGATCTGCTGCCCCAAGGTCTCAAGGACGAGATGTTCGACTACTATCTGGCGTTTTTGCTGTCGGGTATTATCGGAATCTATCGCACATGGGCGCTGTCTGACGGCTCGGTTCCTATCGAGCGCGTCTCGGAGGTCGCCAACGACCTGACTCTCAATGGCCTGTCGAGTCTGGAATCTCGCTTGGATTAGGCGAAGGGTTCGTGAGGCGCTTGTCGGGGTGCAGCCCGATCGATCAGGCGACGAGCATCCCGCCGAAGCAGTCGATGACCGGGCTCAGGTAGACCTTCTCGCCGCCCGGGAGCCTGAACTCGGTGATGTCGGTGAGCCACAGCAGGTTGGGCTCGTCGGCGTGGAAATCCCTGTTTACGAGGTTCTCCGGCGCCTTGTAGACCTCGCCGGCGTAGGAGCTGTAGCCTGAGGATCCTTAAAAGAAAGTCCAGTTTATCCTTTCCACCCCAATTGGGAATCCTCCGATGCGCCTTCGCACGCTCGCATGACCTCGATACCGTGCGAGCGTGCGAACTCGACGAGCTCTGCGTTGCGGGCGTTTATGGTGCCGAAGGCGGCGGGACACACGATAAGGCGCGCGCAGTGGACGAGGAGCTCTTTGGCGCGGGCTATGGTTCTATCCCCGATCGGCTCGAAGGCGCGCTCGGCCACGCATTCCGCCG
>USFK01000205.1 GCA_900553935.1 uncultured Collinsella sp. | reverse complement strand
CGTCATCAAGCTCGATGCGGCGCAAGTCGAGAACCTGGCAAAACAGGCCGGCGAGGACTGCTGGCCGGTCAACTACAACAGTCCGCAGCAGACGGTTGTTGCCGGACCGCCCGAGGCGCTGCAGGAGCTCGACGTCCTAGTAAAAGAGGCTGGCGGCCGCGCTATGAAAGTCGCGGTGTCGGGCGCATTTCATAGCCCCTATATGGCCGAGGCGACTGAGGGGCTGGCGACGTATATCCAAGCCGGCCACGCGCCGTCACCGCTGCTGATTCCGGTCATGGCAAACATGACGGCGGCGCCCTATCCGGCGGACCCGCGAGCGGCATCGGATGTCTTGGCCAATCAGGTGAGTCATGCCGTTCGTTGGGTCGACACGCTGCATGCTCTGCAGAATCAGGGCATCGACACGTTTATTGAGGTCGGCCCTGGCAAAACGCTGTCGGGCCTGGCCAAGCGTACGCTGAGCGACGTTCGCGTGTATTCGTGCGAAACGGCCGAGCAGGTCGCAGCTATTGCCGACGAGCTCGCATAGTCCACAGGGCTGTAACCCGAAAGGAATGACATGGGCAACTTGAACAACGGCGCGCTCGAGCGCAACGACTCACGTCGCGTGGCACTGGTCACGGGCGGCTCGCGGGGTATCGGCCGCGCCTGCGCTGTCGGTCTGGCGGAGGACGGCTTTGATATCGCCGTCGTCTATGCCGGCAGCGTCGATGCGGCGCGCGAGACGTGCGAAGCCTGTGAGGCGGTTGGCGCCACGGCACGCGCATATCAATGCGACGTGGCCGATCCCGCTGCCGTCAACGCGTGTGTGGAAGCGGTCCTCAACGACTTTGGTTCCATTTGGGCGCTCGTCAACAATGCCGGCATCACCCGCGATGGCCTGCTCATGCGCATGGGCGATGACGCATTCGATCGCGTGCTCGATGTCAATCTCAAGGGAACATTCAATATGACGCGCGCGCTCACCAAGACCTTTATGCGCCAGCGCGGCGGTTGCGTCGTCAACATGAGCTCGGTCGTGGGCCTGATGGGCAATGCCGGGCAAGCCAACTACGCTGCTTCCAAGGCGGGCGTGATAGGGCTTACCAAGGCGGTGGCGCGCGAGCTTGCGCCTCGTGGCGTACGAGCGAACGCGGTCGCCCCCGGGTTTGTCGAGACAGATATGACGGCAAAGCTCTCGGAGAAGGTGCGTACGGCAACCGAGGAACAGATTCCCCTTAAGCGCATGGCACGCCCCGAGGAAGTGGCCGGCGTGGTGCGCTTTTTAGCGAGTGATGCGGCTGCCTACATTACGGGCGAGGTCGTGCGCGTCGACGGCGGAATGGCGATGTAGAAACCAGGGCCGAAGAACGGCTTGGATGAGGAGACCATGATGGAACAGAGAGTTGCAATCACCGGCATCGGTGCCGTATCGCCGCTCGGCAACACCGCGCTTGCCACCTGGGCGGCCATGTGCGCCGGGACCTGTGGCATCGGCCCGATCACGCACTTCGATACCGATGCGTTTACCGTCAAGGTGGCGGCCGAAGTCAAGGGTTTTGACGGCAACGAGTACTTTGGCAAGCGTGACGCCAAGCATCTCGATCCCTGCGTTCAGTTTGCGCTGGTGGCTTCGGACGAGGCCATGCACGATGCGGGCTTTGATGCCGAAGGCGCCATCGATCGCGAGCGCCTGGGCGTTTACGTGGGGTCGGGCGTGGGCGGCATGCAGACGCTCGTCGACAACGTCCATACGATTGCCGACCGTGGGCCCCGCCGCGCATCGCCTTACATGATCGCGATGATGATCCCCAACATGGCATCGGGCAATATCGCAATCCGTCACAAGGCAAAGGGACCGACCCTGCCAGTCGTGACTGCGTGCGCGACCTCGGCCCATGCGGTGGGCGAGGCGTTCCGTGCTATCAAGCACGGCTATGCCGACGCGATCCTCGCGGGCGGTGCCGAGGCGGCCATTATCCCCGATGCTGTTGCAGGCTTTACGTCCTGCCGCGCATTGACCACCAACCCCGATCCCGCGACGGCCTGCCGCCCGTTCGACGCAGACCGCGATGGCTTTGTGATGGGTGAGGGCGCCTGCGTGCTGGTACTCGAGAGCATGGAGCATGCGCAGGCGCGCGGTGCGCACATTTATGCCGAGGTCGTGGGCTACGGCAACACCGATGATGCCTATCACATTACGAGCCCCGACCCCGATGCCGCCGGCATTGCCCGTGCGATATCGCTGGCGGTAGCCGAGGGCGACGTCAAGCCTTCCGAGGGTCTCTACATCAACGCCCACGGCACCTCGACCAAGCTCAACGATTCGTCCGAGACGGCGGGCATTAAGCGGGCGCTCGGCGAGGACGCGGCACGCGCCGCGCACGTCTCGTCGACCAAGTCGATGACCGGGCACATGATCGGTGCCACGGGTGCCATCGAGGTCATGGCCTGTGCCATGGCGCTCGAGCAGGGCGTGGTGCCCCCGACCATTAACTACCACACGCCCGATCCCGCCTGCGATCTTGATTACACGCCTAATCGAGCGGTTCGCGCCGACCTTACCTGGGCGCTTTCGACCAACCTGGGCTTTGGCGGGCACAACGCCGCCATCGCGCTGCGTAGATATACGAGGAGCTAGAGCATGGATTCCAAAAGACTTGCCGAGATAGCCGATGTGATGGAGGACCGCGGCCTTACGCGCGTACGTGTTG
>USFK01000204.1 GCA_900553935.1 uncultured Collinsella sp. | reverse complement strand
CTGCGGCACAGATGAGCGCGACGATGCGCGAGGTTTCGGCGGAAGCGGACATGACTTTGGCCACGCGACCTTCTTCACCGCCACCGACGGCAACCACGGCCGCGGCGTTGCCTGGGCCGCCCACCGTCTGCACCAGAATGCCGTGGTGTACATGCCCAAGGGCTCCACGAAGACCCGCTTCGACAACATCGCCAAGGAGGGCGCCGACGTGGTACTCATGCACAGCGACCTCATGGACGTCGCCCGAGCCATCGAGCTTTCACGCGCCACGATCCGCAACATCAAGCAGGACCTGTTCTGGGCACTGTTCTACAACGGCATCGGCATTCCGCTGGCGGCGGGCGTGTTCTTCCCGCTCACCGGATGGCAGCTCTCGCCGATGTTTGGCGCCGCGGCCATGAGCCTGTCGAGCGTGTGCGTCGTAAGCAATGCTCTGCGCCTACGAACCTTTAAGCCCAAGACGGCGCACTGATGCACCCGACCTTGCCCCTCAAACCGTCGCTCGCGTACCCAAGTACGCTTCGCTCCTCTTTCGGGGCAATCTCGGGCACCTCAGCGCACCTTTAAGATGACGCTGTTCACGACTAAACTGTCAGATAATCTCAATCGATAAGGAGTACACCCATGCGATACACAATCAAGACTTCCGGCCTCATGTGCGGCCACTGCGACGCCACCGTCGAGACGGCGTTGCTCAACGTTGCCGGCGTGACCGACGCCGATGCCGATCACGAGACTCAGACCGTCCAGGTGGAGTGCGCCGACACCGTGACCGCCGAGCAGCTCGCCGCCGCTGTCGAGACCGCGGGTGAGAAGTTCCACGCCCTTTCGGTGACCGCCGCGTAACGACCCGCACGTACCCCCCCCCGACCAGAAACGAGGACCCGCCATGATGGCAGACCACAAATCGGTAACCCGCATGCTCAAGACGGCACGCGGCCAGATCGACGGCATCTTGCGGATGGTCGATGAGGACCGTTACTGCGTCGATATTTCCACGCAGCTCATGGCAACGCAGGCGCTCATTGCGCGCATCAACGCTGACGTGCTCAAGGCGCATATCGAGGGCTGCGTGACTTCGGCAATCGAATCGGGCGACGAAGACCTCAAGGCCGCCAAGCTCGCCGAGATCGAACGCGTCGTCGACAAGCTCTCCAAGTAATTGGGGCATTGGGGACGGACTGCTTTGCACCTTCTTGGTGCATCGGGGACAGGTATGTTTTGCACCACCTTGGTGCAAACATACCTGTCCCCCTTGCTCTAAATCGGGTATAAAGGCGTGCAGCATATCGAACGAAAGGCAATTTGCATGAATGACTTTATGAAGGGCCGCAATGGTGCCGATGAACTCACCATCGTTATGGGTTTTGCCGGCATTGTCATCGCGATGATCGGATCGATAGCCCACATCCAGTGGCTCAGCTGGATTGCCATCGCCGTAATCGTGATTGGCGTGCTGCGCGGCCTGTCCAAAAACATCGACGCACGTCGCAAGGAAAACGCGGCCTTTGTCGCCGCGACCGCCAATGTTCCCGGCTTGGGCAAGTTCGTCGCCAGCTTGTGCGGCGGCGCTGCAGCGGTCAGCACCTCACGCGCGGCCGGCACCAGTAAGGAAGACTTTGAGCGTGCCAAGCGCACGGCCAAGAAGATGTGGAAGGGTCGCAAGACCACGGCATACCTCAAGTGCCCCAACTGCGGCCAGATGCTCTCCGTCCCCAAGGGCAAGGGCAAGATCCGCGTCACCTGCCCCAAGTGCCACGCCAAGATGGAAACCCGCTCTTAGCGCCCGCACGCGGGACAAATTAATCAGGTTTGTTTGTCCCAAATCTTAAGTATTTGTTCGATAAAAAAGCCGAGGCCTCGTGTTGAGACCTCGGCTTTTTACATGCGGCAACGGAGCTACACCTTTGTCACACCTATGCCACACCGTCGCGGGCGAGCTCCTCGGCCAGCGCCTCGGCCGGCATGGCCATAATCGCGTCGAGCTCGGCGTCCACCTCGGGAATACGCTTTACCTTGAGCTTGCGTACCAGATCACCGCGACACATCACATGTATCGGCTCACGCAGAGCGCACAGGTCATCGAGCGGATTCTTGCGCGTCACCAGGATATCGGCGGCCTTGCCGCACTCGATCGCACCGGTCTCGCCGCCCAGCCCCAGGAGCTCGGCATTGACCTGCGTAGCCGTATGCAGCGCAAAGGCGTTGCTCACGCCGACATACTTGGCAAAATAGGCCACCTCACGCCACATGTCGTACTGCGTCACGAACGGGCAGCTCGAATCTGTGCCAAGGCCCACCTTAACGCCAGCTTCCAGCGCCGCACGAGCACTCTCGATAATGCCCGAGCACACGATGTCGCCGTTCTTCTTTTGCGTGTCAGTCGAATGGGTCTTCTCCGGATCGAGCAACACAAACGGCAGCGCCGGGCTGATAGTGCAGGTAACGCTGGGCGCACGTCCCTCGAGCTGCGTGCCCGCGGCGCCACGGTACAGCTCCAGGATCTCGGGCGTCATCGGGGCACCGTGCTCGATCGTGTCGACCCCGGCCTCAAGCGCGGCCTTCACGCCCTCGGTGCTCTCGACATGAGCCATAACCGGCAGGCCCACCTCGTGCGCCGCCTTGCACGCCGCCGCAGCAACCTCCACCGGCATACGCAGCACGCCCGGCTCGCCCACCTCGGCCGCATCGAACACA
>USFK01000203.1 GCA_900553935.1 uncultured Collinsella sp. | reverse complement strand
AAATACCGATAATAACTCTAAAAAACCTTCCTTTTTCACTCCGAAATAAGGTCGGCGCCCCCCTTTTGCTGAGAGGCATCCGAGCCGCTAAAGAACGGCAAGCCCGCACCGGGGCGACCGGCGCCGGCTCCGGCGAGCGGACGCTTCTTGTCCTGATCCTTGGCGGTGAGTTTCTCGATAGCCTTTTTGATGGAGGCGGACGACACACCCAGGCGCATGAGGATGTCCATGGCCATGCCGTTGCCCTCTTCGACGATGCCGATCAGCAAGTGCTCGGTCGACACGTAGGTCTGGTTGTTCTCACGCGCCACGCGGAAGGAGCGCTCCATCACGCTAATGACGAGCGGCGTAAAGGCGAGCTTGGCCGCCTCGGTCTCCTCACTGGGCTCGGGAACCGTGGTCTGGACCTCTTTGAGAGTATCCATGATGTCATCGTAGGAGATGTCGAGCGAACGCAGTGCCTCGGCGGCAATGCCCTCGTCCTCCTTGGCAAGCGCGAGCAGCAGGTGCTCGGTACCCACCTTATTTGAGTGAAGATCGAGCGCTTCTTGCTTGGCCATGGACATGACCTTACGCGCGCGATCGGTAAAACGGTCTAACATGCTAGTTCCTCTTAGACGAGCTAGTTTTTCAAACGCAAAGCGCCACTCGTGGCGGCGCTTTGGTCTCTTTACCCATATGGAGTATATGTTAACCGCTGGGGCCTTTTCCGCATGCAGCCATACGACAACGTCTACAAAAAAGGAATTGCCAGGTGCGTCTGCATCGGCCCAACGAGCGTGGATTTTCGGACACCCATTCCACGAGCGTGGATAATCTCCCGTTTTGAGCCCGTAAACAGGCCAAAAACGGGAGATTATCCACGTTCATGTTTTGCGGATCAGTTTCATTTGCACCAATTAGCTGGTGTGGCGCCAGCGAGGGTCGGTGAGCGTACGCGCCACGCCCAGGCCAACGGGCAAAAACGCCACGATGAGCACTGCACGCACAAACCAGCCGAGCATATTGACCGTGTCGAAGGTGCACATGTAATACATCGAGCGATACAGATACAAGCCCGGCACCATAATGACAATCGATGGCACCGTGAGGGCGATACGTGGGTAGGTGAGCTTGATTTCGGCTAAGCTCGCGAGCAGGCCCGATACCAGCGCACCGATAAACGCTGCTGCCTCGGGAGGCATACCTAAGCTCAGGCCCAGGAAGGGAAACAGCGCCGGCGCATCGACAAGGGTCAGACGCAAGGTATTGGACACGGTGCCGATCAGCCCAGCTGCCGCGGCCATCTTTACCGGGCTGTTGAACATCACCGAGAAGCCGAATACGCCAACGAAGCTCATCAGCATGCGCAAGAGCGTAAGGGCAAGCGGCGAAAGGCCGAGCGGGGCAAAATCATCCGGTGCCAGCCCCACACACTCGGCAACCATCCAGCCCACAAGGGTCGCCATCACAATAATCGACACGGCGTACGAAAGACGCTCAATGCCGCTTCGCATATCGAGCTTAGCGATGTCGAGGCCTGCTGTAATGAGGGGAAAGCCGGGAATCACAAAGAGCATGGCGCCGATATAGCCTTCTTGGTGCGACATTGCCCCCGGTACGACCTGGCCAAGGCCGAGCAATGCCAGCAGATACGAAACGCAAGCGAGCGCAACGCCAATCGTCAGCGCGCTAAACTGGCCAAGACCCTGCTTGAGAATATGAGAGCGAGCAAAGTTGCCAACACCAGCGCCTACGAATGCGCAGGCCATCTCGATAGGGCCGCCGCCGAGCAAAAAGACGAAGGCGCCGCAAGCACAAGCTGCCGCAAGGCCCTGTTGCCAGGGAGAGTAATCGGGTTTTGAACTCTCAACGGTCTTGAGCATCTCGTGGTATTCGTGCACGGTAAACCGGCGCCCATACGTCTCGATTTCCTTTAGGAAGCTCTCCATCATCCAAATGCGATGGGTATTGACTCCCGTTGTGGGCAGGCTGACAACCTCGTTAAAGCAGTGGCCATCTTCGATGCAGGTGCACTCAAACGACAGAAGACTTAAGTCAACGTGGACGGTGACACCGAGTACGGCAGCAACACGATTCATGGTATCGCGCACGCGCCAGGCACCTGTTCCGCTTGCCAGCATAAGCATGCCGGTGCGGCAGATGATGGATGATTTATCGGTGAGCGGCGCATCGACGGCAAGCTCATCGCCTGCCGTCACGATCTGGTGCCAATCAGTTTTCATATGGAGCGCGCCGGCACGAACGCCGTGGTGCATAGGGACTCTCGAGAATAGCGAATCGGGGCGCGAAGGCTGTGGGGGTTCCGTCGATTCGACCTCGTCCTCGTCGGGCTCTTCATCAACAAGGTCGAAAGCATCGAGCGACGCCGGCTCGCGACGATCGATCAGCTCCTCGTCCTCATCATCGAAGTAATTGAACTGATCGAGCATCTCCTCTTCAATTGCGCGCTCGCTCACATCGTCCATATAGGCACTCCCTTCCTACCGACTAACCCCCATCCTAGGCAGCGACGGCTAAAGGAAACATAAAAGAGACGGCTGCCATGCGAGCCATGTGCTCAATAGCCGTTGGGTAGTCGTTTAAGAACGTCCATTACAGTCGAAATTGTCAGCCCGGGACCGTCTCGGGCTACGATTGAGGCGCGCCCAGAACGGGCCGCCGACCGGGCGCCCGCGCACGGCCGAACGTCCCTGCCCC
>USFK01000202.1 GCA_900553935.1 uncultured Collinsella sp. | reverse complement strand
ACGAAAAACTAATCCGCGCCGCCCGGCCAGGTCCGACGAGCCACGTTACCGAGCCGCCAAGATAGCGTCGATGAACGTCAGTACGCCCCCGTCGTTGTTGCTCGGAATGCGCCATTTGGCGTGCGCGTTCATGTGCTCCTCGGCATTATCCACGATAAAGCTATGCCCGACGCGCTCCAGCATGGGGATGTCGTTGTACGTATCACCCACGGCGGCGGCATCAGCGATATCAATGCCCAGCTGCTCGCACAGGTGCGCGACGCCCGACCCCTTGTCGACGCCCAGGTTCATAAAGTCTATCCACTCGCGCCCGGCGTTGGTGACGTAGAGCTTGTCCGAGAACTCGGGGCTGTAGTTCTCGCGAAACGCGGGCTCGGCATCGTAGGCGGGGAAGAAGATCGAAATCTTGTTGGACTCGATATCAAGGCCCTCAAAGCTATCGACGTAGTTGATCGTGTTGTAGTACACGCTGATCTCGTCGTGGTACTGATGGTCGCGGGCGAGCACATAGAACTCGTCGTAGCAGCACAAGACGGGAACGGCACGCGGGTCCTCCGAGGCACGGGCGAGCACCTGCTGATACAGCGCCACATCGATGTTGCTCTTATAGATATAGCTGCCGCGATAGATGACGCAGGCTCCGTTGTCGGGACAAAAAGCAAGGCGGTTCTTAATGCTCTCGAACATTTCCTCGAGTTTGGGGGCGGGGCGTCCGCTGGCGGGGCAGAATACAATGCCTGCGTCGGCGAGCTTGTCCAGGCGCTCATCAAGACCCTGCGGCAACACGCGCTCGTCGGTGAGTAGCGTCTTGTCCATGTCGACGGCGAGAATCTTAATGCTTCCGATATTGGTGTCCGATTCGTAAGTTTGCATAAAAGCGCGCCTTTCGTTTCGAAATTGTTTCAGACGTTATAACCATCAACCAGTAACTGAGCGTATTGTCGCAGGAACGGAGCGTATTTGCACCACGCTTCACAAACTAATGAAAAAACTTTTCAGAAATTTGAATTTGTCGCTTGTACGGCAGGCACTTTAGCGTAATATAGCGACCATCGAAAACGGAGACGGCAAAAGCACCGCTTACCGAGGAAAAGGTACCGTTTGCGATATTAGAATTGCGCCCGGCGATAGGTGAAAGGAGAGGCAGATGCAGTTCGTAAAGATCATCACTACTGCAGACAATGCCATCCGACGCCAGCGCGCAATTTCCCGACGACGATAACAATCGTCTCTGTCCGTATGGGGCGAATTGCCTCAACAGAGTCATTTTGAGGTCGTTGGGTTTTAGCACGACATTGCTGCATGTTTCTAGGGCATGTTGTGCTGCTTTTTGCTATTTAACCTGATATTGCACGGTTTTTGACCTCGAAATGACTTGCAACTGACCGATGTTCTAACTAGCTACCAAGGGCGAAAGGAAACAGCCATGAGCAAGGAAAAAGTCGTTCTCGCATATTCCGGTGGTCTTGATACATCCGTATGTGTCAAGTGGCTCCAGGACGAGAAGAATCTCGATGTCGTTTGCGTCTGCGGCAACGTGGGCCAGGAGGAGACCGGCTTGGATGCCAAGAAGCAGAAGGCGCTTAACCTGGGCGTTCTCGATTGCCAGGTGCTCGACCTGCGCGACGAGTTCTCCGATGAGTTCCTGACTAAGGCCATCGCCGCAAACTCCATGTACGAGAACAAGTACCCGCTGCTCTCCGCGCTGTCTCGCCCGCTGCTCGCCAAGAAGCTTGTCGAGGTCGCTCACGAGTTTGGCGCGACCTACGTCGCCCACGGCTGCACCGGCAAGGGTAACGACCAGGTTCGTTTTGAGGCTGCCGTCAAGGCCCTCGACCCCGAGCTTAAGGTTATCGCCCCGGTTCGCGAGTGGGATCTGAAGTGCCGTCCCGATGAGGTTGCCTATGCTCACGCCCACAACGTGCCGGTTCCCGAGGGCGCCAACGACAACCCCTATTCCATCGACGACAACCTGTGGGGCCGCGCCATCGAGTGCGGCGTGCTCGAGGACACCTGGAACGAGCCGCCCGCGGACATCTGGACGATGACCAAGAACCCCGAGGACTGCCCCGCCGACCCCGAGACCGTGGTTATTGGCTTTGAGGGCGGCCTGCCCGTCTCGATCAACGGCGAGAAGATGTCGCTGCTCGACTGCATCATCAAGGCCAACGAGATTGCCGGTCGCAACGGCTTTGGCCGCATCGACATGATCGAGGACCGCGTCGTGGGCATCAAGAGCCGCGAGTGCTACGAGTGCCCCGCCGCGCTGCTGCTCATCCAGGCCCACCAGTCGCTCGAGACCCTGTGCCTCGACGCTGAGACCCTGAAGCAGAAGGCCAAGCTCGATGTTGAATGGGCCTCCACGGTCTACCGTGGCCTCTGGTACTCGCAGAACCGCGAGGCCATCGACGCGTACAACGCCTACACCCAGAAGTACGTCACCGGCGAGGTGCGCATCAAGCTTTGCAAGGGCGGACTGTTCGTCGACGGCCTGCGCTCGCCGTACAGCCTGTACGACTACAACTTGGCCACCTATGACGAGGGCGACACCTTTGACCACACGGCCTCCAAGGGCTTCATCACCATCCACGGCCTGCAGTCCAAGACCTGGTCTCGCGTCCAGGGCCCCGGCTCCAAGCTGCAGTAGATTCGCTATCGGGCGGGATAGACTCGGCCTGTCCGAGAAGCACGTGGAAAGCGATGC
>USFK01000201.1 GCA_900553935.1 uncultured Collinsella sp. | reverse complement strand
TTTATTCAGGAAGTGACTTCCAATAACGCAGCTGTACTTACACCGGGTAAGCACGGCTGCATGTTCTCGGTCTGCGAGAGCTCCTCCTTGGAGGCGCTTCGGCACTGCTCACTGGTCCCCGGGCGCACCTCGTCGGCAATGGCGAACACCTCGGCGGCGGCCGGCGATGCCTCGATCAGGTCGACGCCCATCGCGGGGTGCTGGGCGCCCTGGCCGGCAAACAGAAACGCTACGCCACCCATGCGCACGCACCCTTCAGGACGTGCTCGGCGCCATCGACCAGGTCGTCAACGATTTCACGTGCACTTTGGCGCTCGTTGACCATGCCGGCAATCTGTCCACACAAAAACGAGCCCTCTTCGTAATTGCCGTCCTTGGCGGCCTTGCGAAGGGCGCCCGTGCCCATGGCCCCGAGCTCCTCGACGCTTACGCCCGCCGCCTCGCTCTTGGCGTAGGCGTTGGTGAAGGGGCTCTTGAGGGCACGCACCGGGTGTCCCGTCGAGCGGCCGGTCGCACGCGTCGAGGTGTCGTTGGCCTTCAGGACCATCTCCTTGTACTGCTCCGATACGGTGCACTCATCTGCGATCAGAAAGCGCGTACCCACCTGCACGCCGGCGGCGCCCAGCATAAAGGCGGCCGCCACGCCGCGGCCATCGGCGATACCGCCAGCCGCAACCACGGGAATATCGACCGCATCGACAACCTGCGGCACCAGTGCCATCGTCGAGGTCTCGCCAATATGGCCGCCTGATTCGGTACCCTCGGCAACCACGGCAGTGGCTCCACGACGCGCCACGAGGCGCGCCAGCGCCACCGAGGCAACGACCGGGATGACCTTGATGCCCGCCTCGTTCCACGCCTTCATGTACTTGGTGGGATTGCCGGCACCCGTCACGACGACCGGCACCCGCTCGTCAATCACGACCCGCGCGACCTCGTCGGCAAACGGGCTCATGAGCATGACATTGACGCCAAAGGGCTTATCCGTCCTGGCGCGCAGCTCATGAATCTGGTCGCGCAGCCAGTTGGCGTCGGCGTTCATGGCCGCGATAATCCCTAAGCCGCCCGCCTCGGACACTGCGGACGCCAGCGAGGCGTCGGCGATCCAGGCCATACCGCCCTGGAACACGGGCTTTTCGATGCCGAGCAGATCGCAGAGAGGAGTCTTGAGCATCTCTACTTCTCCAATGCCGCCTCGACCGTATCGGCGAACTCGCCGACCGTCTTGGGGTTCTCCTCGGTATCGAGCTGGATGCCAAACTCGTCCTCAACGGCGACGAGGATCTCGACGGTGCCCAGACTGTCGAGACCAATCTCCTCGAGCGTGGACTCGGGCTTCATCTCGACGTCGTCAAGACCGGCGGTCTCGCGGATAACATCGCAAACGCGCTCGAAGGTCTTCTGATCTGCCATGGTAGTTCTCCTTTGTTTGTGCCCTAGGGGCGTTTTTATTTCCTATGTGCGACTACTTCCAACGAAGTAGATAGCCACCTATATCCAGACCGGCGCCAAATCCAACGAGGGCGATGGTATCGCCCGTGTGAAGTGCACCGGCGTTTGCCAGCCGGTCGAGGGCAAGCGGAATGCATGCGCTCGAAATGTTGCCGGTCTCGCGCAGCGTTCGAACCACGCGCTTGTCTGGCACACCGAGGCGCTTGACCGCCTGACTCAGGATTCGTTCGTTAGCCTGATGGAATACAAAATGGTCGATGTCCTCGACCGAAATGCCCGCATCGCTCGCAAGCTTATGGACCGTGTCGCAAATCGCGTTGACGCCGAACTTGAACACGCGGCGGCCATTCATGGACAGCACGCTCTCGCTATCTGCGGAGGCCTTAAACGGCGAGGTGCCGACCAGACCGGGAACGCACAACGTCTCGACGTCGGGCGCCGTCGAAAGCTCAACGGCAAGGGGGCTGTCTCCCCCAGCCTCAATCACCGCGGCGCCTGCCCCATCGCCAAAGAGCACACAGGTGGCGCGGTCGGTCCAGTCGAGCGCGCGCGTCATCTGCTCGGCGGCAACGACAAGCAGATGCTTGGCTCGTCCTCGGGCGATATAGCCCTCGGCAACATCGAGCGCAAATACGAAGCCGGCGCAGGCAGCCGAGACATCGAAGGCAGGGCACGTCGCGCCCAGTCGCTCAGCAACGGCACACGCCTCGGCGGGAACAAGGTGGTCACCCGTCGTCGTCGAGCAGACGATCAAATCCAGCTGGCTCGCGTCGATTCCGGACACCTGGAGTGCCCGCTCGCTCGCCGCTACGGCAAGGTCGTCAAGTGACTCGGTGGTGCATACATGGCGGCTCTTGAAACCTGTGCGGGTAAAAATCCACTCATCCGAGGTATCGAGGAACTCGGACAGCTCGTCATTGGAAACACTGCGCTTAGGAAGCGCCGAGCCTGTTCCAAGAATCGTGAAACCCATCACTAACCTCCTTTGAGTTGTTGACGTGTTTACATCGACCAAGAGAGGATAGCGCATTTCAGTCGTTGTTAACGTGTTAACATTAAATTGTCCAAATGCGACAAAGGCTTCACATTGTGTCTCTCTCGACACCATTGCGTTATTCACTTATTCATTAAGGAGGTAGCAGCCGTTATGGATGCCAAATTAACGATAGTCGACGTAACCGGATCGACCAACGATGACCTGCTCGAAGCAGGAAAACAGGGAGCGCCGCACGGCACAGGACTTGCCGCCCGGGCTCAGACAACAGGACGCGGTACAGAAAATGAAGTCGGTATCCTGCTCAGGGACGTATTTCAATTTGGTTTGCG
>USFK01000200.1 GCA_900553935.1 uncultured Collinsella sp. | reverse complement strand
GACGTCTCTGGCTACGGCCGCGTGCTCATCGAGGACGGCAGCGTGCGAGCCATCATTGAGGACAAGGACTGCACGCCCGAGCAGCGCGCCACGCTCCTCGAGTGCAACGCCGGCGCCTACTGCTTCTGCGGCGAGCGCCTCTCGACCAACATCGACAAGGTCACTAACAATAACGCCCAGGGCGAGTACTACCTCACCGACATGGTAGGCATCTACGTGGGCATGGGCGAGCCCGTCTCGGCCGTCCACTGCGACGACTACGAGGAGCTCCTGGGCGTCAACGACCGCGTCCAGCTGGCGCAGGTCACCAAGATCATGCAGCGCCGCATCAACGAGAGTCTCATGCGCTCCGGCGTCTCGATGCTCGATCCCGACCAGGTCTGGGTTGGCCCCGAGGCCACCGTTGGCAAGGACACCGTCCTTCTCCCCCAGACCTTCCTCTGGGGCAAGACGTCCGTGGGCGAGGCATGCACCGTTGGCCCCAACAGCCGTCTAGAGGACGCCACGGTGGGCAACAACTGCACCGTGGACGAGACCGTGATTGTCGACTCCGCCATCGACGACGACGTCAACTGCGGGCCCCGCGCCTACCTGCGCGGCCACACCCACCTGCTACGCGGCGCCAAGGCCGGCACGCACGTGGAACTCAAGAACTCCGTGGTGGGCGAGGGCTCCAAGGTACCGCACCTCTCATACATTGGCGACACGCAGATGGGCGCTGGCGTGAACATCGGCGGCGGGTCCATCACCTGCAACTACGACGGCGTGCACAAGCACAAGACCGTCATCGGCAAGGATGCCTTCATCGGCTCCGACACCATGATGGTCGCGCCTGCCCAGATCGGCGACGGCGCGCTCGTGGCCGCCGGCTCCGTCATCACCGAGCCGGTCCCGGCAGACGCACTCGGACTGGGTCGTGCCCGTCAGGTAAATATTGAGGGCTGGGCCGCCGATTATCGCCGCCGTCTGCACGAGGACGACGAGGTATAACGTTTTATCAAGCATCTAAGGAGCTGTTCCCATGGGGACGGCTCCTTTTTCTATGCTGACCTGCGCGACCGGATGAGTGGTCGGTTCGTGTCCGTTGACGGTAAAGACGTTATCAAGACTCGATAAACCCCGCCGCGCGGTTACAATGCAACAAGGCATCTATATGGCATTCGATATAAAGGAGAAGGGTAATGCCGATTAATGATCCCGAGAAGTCGGAGAATATGCGCAAGTCCATCCGCGTGTATTCCGGTTCCTCCAACCGTCCCCTCGCTCAGAAGATTGCTGAGTACCTTGGGGTCGAGCTTTCGGGCCTTACGCTAAAGCAGTTCGCCAATGGTGAGATTTACGCCCGCTACGACGAGACCGTCCGCGGCGCCGACGTCTTCCTGATTCAGTCCGTGGCCGGCGGCAACGTCAACGACATGCTCATGGAGCTGCTCATCGCCACCGACGCTGCCAAGCGCGCATCCGCCCGCTCCATCACCGCCGTTATCACCCACTACGGCTATGCCCGCCAGGACCGCAAGGCCGGCCCGCGCGAGCCCATCACTGCCCGCCTCGTCGCCAACCTGCTCGAGCGCGCCGGCGTCAACCGCATCATCACCCTCGACCTGCACCAGGGTCAGATCCAGGGCTTCTTTGATATCCCGGTTAACCACCTGTCCGCGCTGCCGCTGTTTGGCCAGTACTACAACGACATGCACTTCGACACCGACAACCTGGTTGTCGTCTCCCCCGACGTGGGTCGTGCCAAGGCCGCCAAGAAGCTGTCCGACATGCTCGGCTGCGACCTGGCCATCGCCCACAAGGGCCGTCCGCGCCACAACGCCGCCGAGGTCATGGGCATCATCGGTGACATCAAGGGCAAGACCTGCATCATCAACGACGACATGATCGACACCGCTGGCACCCTGTGCGCCAACGTCAAGGAGCTCAAGGCTATGGGCGCCGGCGACATCTACGTGTGCGCCACCCACGGCATCTTCTCCGGTCCGGCCATCGAGCGTCTGAACGACGCCCCCATCGTCGAGTGCGTCGTCACCGATGCCATTCCCGTCGAGGTCGGCGGCAAGATCAAGACCATCTCGGTCGCCGAGGAGTTCGCTCAGGCCATCTCCGCCGTTTACCACGAGGAGCCCGTCTCCACGCTCGTCGGCGGCGACTTCGCGCTGTAGTCGCTCGACCCTCGCATCCCTCCGGAAGCCCCGGACGCGCCTGCGGGGTTATCACGCGAACGTCCTCGCCGCTTTGCGGCTGCGGGATGTTCGCTTTGATAACCCCTCCCGGCGTGTCCGGGGCTTCCTGCTGTCTCGGGGCAGCTGTTTTCTGAAATGACTTTGCTGCAACCTTTCCTCGCCTTCGGCGGGCGTGGTAGCCTTTGTCGTTGATTAAACTTTTATGTGTAACGGAAGGACAAATATGGCAGCTGCACAGCCGCTTAAGATTCGCATGGTTGCCGGACTTGGCAACCCTGGCGAGGAATATGCCGAAACCCGCCACAACGCTGGCTTTAAGGCAATCGACGAGCTGGCCCGTCAGGCCGGTGTCACGTACTGGAAAAACCAGGCCGGCGCCGAGGTCGCGCTCATCAACATCAACGACCCCGAGGAAGAGGGCGGCAAGCGCCAGATTGTGCTGGTCAAGCCGCAGTCGTACATGAATACCTCGGGCGGCCCCATCTCCAAGCTCTGCCGCGAGTACAAGATCAAGGCCGAGGAACTGCTCGTAATCCACGACGCCACAGTGGCACCATTGACGCTCAATGTGCCGCCGTTCCATACCTTCAGTGCAGG
>USFK01000199.1 GCA_900553935.1 uncultured Collinsella sp. | reverse complement strand
ATCTTACTTGTCCTCAAATCAAATTGAACAAGTATAAAAATGCAACCATGTTATCCCCAGGCGCGGACCCTGATACTTGCCGGCATCGATAGCATCGCGCACGGCGATGTCGGCAAACAGCGGGTCACCCGCACCGCGCACCGTAGTCACGCCGCTTGCCAGCTGCTGCTGGGCGCTGCCTTTGAGGATGTGGCGAACGATGGCGCGGCCCACGGGATTGTCGAGCTTCTTCATCAGCGCGCCCGCATCACCCGCCGAGACCGGCTTGCCCGAACCGCACAGATGCACGTGCATATTGATGAGGCCCGGCATGAGACACGCCCCTGCCAGGTCGATGACCTCGGCCCCCGCTGGAGCTTGGGCCACAGCGCTCGGTCCCATCCAGGTGATGATGCCACGCTCGACGACCACGGCCATATCGGGCTGCGGCTCCATATGCTCCGAACCATCCAGAACGGTCGCATTGATAAACAATGTGGGACGATCGGCAGATGCCATATCGAGCTCCTCCCTCACGATTAACTTGAACATTTGTTCATTATCACCTAGTCCCGCTGGGTTGCTGCAGACGCATCGGTTAACGGAAGAAAGAGGGGATGTGGGGAGACGGAACACGTTGCAGTCCCACCCCAGCGACACCAGGGAAATGTCTCGATCTGTAACAGGTACAGGGTTATTAGGCCCCTTGATGTTACAGATCAAGACATTCGGTCGACGTTTCACCGGCTTGTCTCGATCTGTAACAATTACGAGCTCAAACAGCCTCTAAACGTTACAGATCGAGACAAAACCTCTCAGCGCCCATACCACTGGCATCTCCACTCCTCAGCCAATTCAACCTGCCGAGGAATACCCGCCAGCCTCATTTTCTCGACCAGCTTCCCCGGGTCTTTGAGTTCGTTAAACGTAAACCGAAGCACCTTATGCCCGAGCATTGTCAGATGAGATTCCCGCTGACGCTCTGCCACGAATGGGTCAACCGACTCCCGACCCTCGCCGCTCTGCAAGGTGTACTTCCCCTTTCCGTCGAGCTCGCCGATGACACACGTCCCGTCCTCGAGCCGCCAAAAATAGTCGACGCGAAACACCTGGCTCGGATCGATCGGGTCGCGAAACTCCACCTGCAGCTCCGGAACCGGAAAGCCGTACGCAATAAAGAATGCTCGGAACCGAGACTCGCCGCCGTTTTCAGACAGCCCGTCCGCATACGACGCAATCACCTGTGCCCTGCGATACCCTCGCCTGCCCTCGCAATCGGCGCGGAGGCGCTCGCACAAATCCCCACGTGATACGCCTTTCGCCCGCAGTGCAGAATCGGCAATCGCCAACCCGTAGGAGAACGGCGCACGCAGTAGGCAATCCTCCACCGTGCGCCAAAACGACGTCACCCGCACGCCATCAACATGCTCGAGTGCGCCCGCCATCTGCGGACGCAACAACCTGCACCCGCCGCTCAACGTCACCGAACAACCCGTCTTAACAAGAAAACGCGACCCAAGCAGATCATTCGGCACCTCCAGACCCCACAAAAGCGCCGCGTCATAGCCCCAAAACGCCCAATCGGGATGAAACTCTGCAAGCCCTTTGATGGTACGCAGCGTTCGCTCCGCCGGCGTCAGTACACCCCAATCATGTTGAAAGCAGAACAAATACGGCTCGGGTTCCGCGATATCGTCGGTTCCAACATGACGCCGCAGCCACATGAGCTCGGCATTGTCATGCGTTGCGAGCAGCGCACCTTGCTCGGTCGCCTCCGTGAGTCGCGCGAGCATCCTATTCCGCGCCAACGTGTTGCGAGTCGTATGTTTGTGTTTGAGAACGGTATTAGGCACTTCCATCACCACCACATCGGACAAATGGACCATCGTCACCGTTGCCTCCGCCGATAAATGTCTCGACCTGTAACAGTTACGGGCACAAGCGGCCGCCAAACGTTACAGATCGAGACATTCGTGCAGCATTGCACCTCTTTGTCTCGACCTGTAACAGGAAAACCGATTTTTGGCCTGTAGATGTTACAGATTGAGACAAAAAGGCAAAAGGCAGGGCAGGCGACAACTACCCATCCCCTACTCCCACTCCTGTTCGTAGATGTTGAGGGACTGTACGTACCGCCCCTGGGCGCCCATGATGTCGCGGACCAGACGCAAGAAGAAGCTGATGCACGAGGTGTCAAAGCCGTCCTGCAGATCCTCGGGATGCACCGCACCCGGTCCGTCGACCGCCGTGTCGTTCAGGCGCGCGATGTCATACAGGTAGAGCTGTCCCGCCGTAAGCCAGACATCGTCGACGCAGGCGAGGCGCACCGCAATCGCGCCGTCGTTCCAATGCTCCTTCTGCACGATATGCGGGTCGTAGACATCAAAGCGATGATCGGTGCGCGTGTCCTTCAGCACGACCATGCCGGACGCAGGATTCTTGTCCAAAATGCCAAAGCGCGAGAAATACTGCGTGTCGCGTACCCGCTCGAGCCGCTTGAGCGAGGCAGGCGAAAGCGATGCCGGCGGCTCGTCAACATATAGCTCGAGCAGCGTTTTGCCATGGCGATAGGGGCGCTCGAAGAGCAGCCAATCGGTAAACGCCATGTTGTAGGCCATGATTTCGTTTTGAGAAGGTTCCTCGCAATAGCTGAGCCACGGGTCGACGATAATCTCGAACTGTTCGCGTGCCGGCTCCAGGAATTGAAACTTCCGCAGCATCCAAAAGTGAGCCATGTCGGCAATATCGTTGCCGACGGCTTCAGCCAGCTCTGCTCGGTCAAAAGCGTGGTCAGTCATGGCATCCTCCTCAAACTGATGGACCTCAATTTGAGCT
>USFK01000198.1 GCA_900553935.1 uncultured Collinsella sp. | reverse complement strand
CAGCTCAAACGTAAAGGGACCAACCGCACAGACGGCTCGAGCCCAAGGCGCCGTAATCGTCCGACACGATTTTTGTAATGTCAAGACTGGAATCGATAAAGTGCCGCTTTATGATGTAGGTATTCCGCCCCCCGCGGAGCAACTGGGTGAACCGTCGCGTTTATTTAGGGAGCCCACACAGTCGTACCTAGTACAGGTATCCTTCGTTGTTAAGGACGCTGGAACAGTCGATGAGGGCACCCACCTGTTTTAGGTGGGTTCATTTTCGTAACGTGGGGGGTGGTTTTCATTTGCCGAAAACCACCATTACAGCCCATATGGATCCCCGCCGGTATCCCGACAAGCCATCGACAACATCCCAATATCTGGTAAGCGCGTGATTATCGCTGCATGCAATTCCATGCACCCCCCGTGGTCGAGTATCATGGTTCGGCTATGCCCTTTGCGCATGGCGTTCTTCTGACCTTTTCCTTCGACGCTTGGCGGTTTTTAGATTCATGGCTTCATCCCCGAGCTACATACCGTACCTATGCGTGGCAGCGGCGGCCTTTATCACGACCTTCCTCATTGTGCCCCTGGTCAAGCGCTTGGCAATTAAGCTCGACGCCGTCGACTATCCTTCCAAGCGCCGCATCAACACCAAGCCCATCCCGCGTTTGGGCGGAACGGCGGTGTTTTTGGGCCTGGTCGTTGCCTGCATTGTGCAAATCCTAGGCACCTGGCACCTAGGCTGGCCGCCCGTCCTGGTGCCGCACCCGCGCCTTCACATTAGCTATCCCATGCTGGCGCTCTCCTTTACCGTCATCTTTGCGACCGGCGCTATCGACGACGTCTTCCAGCTCAAGCCCAAGCAAAAACTGGCCGGTCAGGTCCTCGCCGCGCTCATCGCCTGCGTGGGCGGCCTGCGCATCGGCGTCATCGTCAACCCGTTTGCCCCCGGCGAGATCATGCTCGGATGGCTCGCCTACCCCATCACCGTGATCTATCTGGTGGCATTCACCAACATCATTAACCTCATCGACGGCCTCGACGGCTTGGCCACGGGCATCTGCGGCATCGCGTCGTTCACCATGTTTTCGATGGCCGTTCTCTCGGGCCGCATCGACGCCGCCGCGCTCTCCATTGCGCTCTTTGGCGCCTGCCTGGCCTTTTTGCGCTACAACTTCAACCCCGCAAGCATCTTCTTGGGCGACTCGGGGTCGCTGCTTCTGGGCTTTGCGCTGGGCTCCATCTCGTTGCTCAACGTGAGCCGCACCGCCGCGCTCACCTCGCTTATCATCCCACTCATCGTTGCCGGCGTGCCCATCATCGACACGTTTAGCGCCATCGTGCGCCGCAAGCGCGCCCACATTAGCATCGGGCAGGCCGACAAGGGCCACATCCACCACCGCCTGATCCAAGAGGGCTACAACCAAAAACAGGCAGTGCTCCTCATCTACGCCTGGTGCATTATGCTTTCGGCCGGCGCCGCCGCGATTAACCAGGTCGAGGTGCCCATGCGCGTGCTCATCTTTACCGTGCTCGCCATTGGCTCGGCGGCCTTTGCCAAGCATCTACATCTGTTTGAGCCCGTGCTGCGCCACCATTACAACAAGCGCACACACGAGGATGAGCTCGTCACCCCCGACGACCCCGCCTTTAAGCAGGAGGAGCAGGCAGCCGAAGAACGTAAGGAAGAGCGCCACCACAAGCTCTAGGGTAAGCTGCCGAGAATGTGCCAAGGCATCGCTGACCAAGTGCAACTACATCGCATCAATCGCGTAAGCCACCCCTTGCCAGCCCCTCGCCTACTTACGCCCCGCCCCTCCAATAAACGCGTTATCATCTTGACCCATGAACATACGTTAGGAGCAATTATGCCAAACGAGAACAGCTACGAAGTCGCGCTGCAGAAGAGCAACGCCATTCGCGAGGGCCTGGCCAAGACGCCCGACAAGTTCACCATGCTCACCGGCGACCGCCCCACCGGCCGTCTGCATCTGGGTCACTACTTCGGCACCCTCAAGGGCCGTGTGGAGCTGCAGAACATGGGTGCCAAGACCAACGTACTCATCGCCGACTACCAGGTCATCACCGACCGCGACACGACCGAGCACATCCAGGACAACGTGTACAACATGGTCATGGACTACCTTGCCTGCGGCATCGACCCCGACAAGACCATGATCTACGCGCACTCCGCCGTGCCCGCCGCCAACCAGCTCATGCTGCCGTTCCTGTCGCTGGTGTCCGAGGCCGAGCTGGCGCGCAACCCCACGGTCAAGGCCGAGATGGAGGCCTCGGGCCACGAGCTCACCGGCCTTCTGCTCACCTACCCGGTGCACCAGGCCTGCGACATCCTGTTCTGCAAGGGCAATGTGGTGCCCGTCGGTCGCGACCAGCTGCCGCACATCGAGCTCACCCGCACCATCGCCCGCCGCTTTAACAACCGCTACGGCAAGGTGTTCCCCGAGGTCGACGCACTGCTGTCCGAGACCCCGCTGCTGCCGGGCCTGGACGGTCGCAAGATGAGCAAGAGCTACGACAACGTGATCCCGCTCTTTGAAGGCGGCTCCTCCGCGCTCTCCGACATGATCAGCCGCATCGTGACGGACGACAAGAAGCCGGGCGAAGCGAAGGATCCGGATTCCACTTCGCTTACGCAGCTCTTCAAGGCATTCTCGACTGACGAAGAGTACGCCCAGTTCCGCGCCGAACTCACAGACGGTCTCGGCTGGGGTGAGGCGAAGAAGAAGCTCTTCAATCAGATTGAGGCCGAGATCGGACCGATGCGTCCGAAGTACGAGGAGTACATCAACGAGCCGCAGAAGCTTGAGGAGATTCTCCTTGCCGGCGCTGATCCCGAAATCATTCTCTTTGCCTATAACCAGCTTCTGGGCGTGAAG
>USFK01000197.1 GCA_900553935.1 uncultured Collinsella sp. | reverse complement strand
CGGGAAGTAACTGGATCCCGGAGCCGAGGTCGTACCGTCTGCCGGAAGCACCGCAGGGAAGAACCAGTCCTGAATTTGTAACAGGCGCCCGAGGTCAAGGCCGCTGTTCAGCGCGCCGCCCAGGAGCTGCAGAACCAGGGCGCCGAGCTGGTCGAGGTCGACCTGCCGCACCTGGACGCCGCTATCGCCGCCTACTACGTCATCGGCCCGGCCGAGGCGTTCTCCAACTTGGCCCGCTTCGACGGCATTCGCTACGGCTATCAGGAGGAGGGCTGCGCCAACCTGTCCGACCAGAGCTCGCTTTCGCGCGCCCACGGCTTTGGCGCCGAGGCCAAGCGCCGTCAGATGCTCGGCGCCTACCTGCTCTCCTCGGGCGTGTACGACAAGTACTACTACGCCGCGCAAAAGGCCCGCACGCTCATCACGCAGGACTACGACGCCGCGTATGCCAAGGTGGACACCATCCTCATGCCCGCCTCGCCGCGCACGGCCTTTAAGTTTGGCGAGATCAGCGACCCCACGCAGATGTACCTCTCCGACCTGTACACCATCTCGCTCAACATTTGCGGCAACGGCGGTATCTCGGTGCCGCTGGGTCTGGGCGAGGACAGCAAGCTGCCCGTTTCTGCCCAGCTGGTGGGTCCGGCCTTTAAGGACCGTCAGCTGCTCACGTTTGCCCGCGCCCTGGAGCGCGGCTTTGCCGACGCCGCCACGGGTGCGCCCGCGCTTCCCGTCGCGCCCGATTTTGCCGGGAAGGGAGGCGAGCTGTAATGAAGGAGCTTTCCGAGGTCCTGCAGGATTGGGAGGCCGTGATCGGCCTGGAGATCCATACCGAGCTCACCGCACTCGATACCAAGATGTTCTGCAACTGCAAGCTCAGCCACGATGACGAGCCCAACGCCAACGTGTGCCCGGTGTGCCTGGGCCTGCCCGGCGCCCTGCCGGTGCCCAACAAGCGCGCCATCGAGAGCATCGTCAAGGCCGGTCTCGCGACCAACTGCGAGATCCAGCGCCGCTCGATGTTCTATCGCAAGCACTACTTCTATCCCGATATGGCCAAGAACTTCCAGACCACGCAGGGTCCGGTCGCCTTTGCCATGTACGGTCACCTGGACCTGGACGTGACCGGTCGCGGTGCCGCCGAGCGCCCCGACTGCGCGTTTGGTGAGGCCGAGGCTCAGAGTCTGGCGAGCGCTTCAGCCAACGCCGAGGGCCTGTCCACGTCCATGACGTCGACCATGCGCGAGGGCAATCAGCGCGCCGGACACTTGGCCAGCTACGACGCGTCCAACCTGCAGATGCCCGAGCGTCGCGAGGACGGTTCCTACACGGTGCCCATCCGCATCCTGCGCATCCACATGGAGGAGGATGCCGCCAAGATGGTGCACGTGGGCGGTGCCGAGGGCCGCATTACCGCCGCGGCCGAGTCGCTCGTCGACTACAACCGCTGCGGCACGCCGCTCATCGAGCTCGTGACTGAGCCCGATCTGCGCACGCCCGAGGAGGCTCGCCTGTTTATGGAGAAGCTCCGTCGCATCTTTGTGACGCTGGGCATTTCGGACTGCTCCATGGAGAAGGGCTCCATGCGCTGCGACGGCAACGTGTCGCTGCGTCGCCGTGGCGAGACCAAGTTGGGCACCAAGACCGAGCTCAAGAACCTCAACTCGTTTAAGAGTCTGCACGACGGCCTTGCCTACGAGATTTGCCGCCAGGCCGAGGTGCTCGAGGAGGGCGGCATCATCTATCAGGAGACCCGCCACTGGGAGCCCAGCCGCAAGCGCACCGTGGTCATGCGTGTGAAGGAAACGGCAGACGACTATCGTCTGTTCCCCGATCCCGACCTGGCGCCGTTCGATCTGGACGACGAGTTCATCGACCGCTGCCGTGGCGAGATTCCCGAGCTGCCCGATGCCAAGCGCGTCCGTTTTGAGGCCGACTTTGGCATTAAGACGGCTGACGCCGAGCAGATCGCCGGCGACCCTGAGTTTGCCGACTTCTTTGAGGCCGCCGCTGCCGGTATGGCCGGCAAGGAGGCCCAGACGGTCGCAAACCTGCTGGTCAACGAGATGATCGCCTACCTTAAGGGCGCAGGCGTGTCGCTCGCCGAGTCCGGCATCGCGCCGGCTCAGGTGGCGGCACTCGCCAGGCTGCTGGCGACCGATGCCATCAGCTCCAACCAGGCGCACGAGGTCTTTGAGGCGATGGCCCAGACCGGCGACGACCCCAACAAGATC
This sequence comes from uncultured Collinsella sp., assembly GCA_900553935.1. GTDB lineage: Bacteria > Actinomycetota > Coriobacteriia > Coriobacteriales > Coriobacteriaceae > Collinsella. Next base: position 676 of record USFK01000197.1, on the reverse strand, counting down.
GTCGACGAGCGCGGCATGCGTCAGGTGAGCGATGCCGGCGCACTGCAGCCGATCGTGGACGAGGTGCTGGCAAACTGTGCCGATCAGGCGCAGCAGTATCGTGACGGCAACCAGAAGGTCATCGGCTTTTTGGTAGGCCAGTGCATGAAGGCGAGCCGCGGCAAGGGCAACCCGAAGCTCTTCAACGAGTTGCTGAGAACGTCGCTCCCGTAGCTGCGAGGCCGGGGAAGCCCCGAGTCGCCGGGGTATTTCCTCCAAATTTCAAACAGTCCTATGCAAGACGAAGGCCACATTTAGTGGCCTTCTTTGCATGCGGAACTCATTTGGAGCAAACACCCCGGCGACTCGGGGCTTCCACGATCAGACGACTCGGCCGTTCGGGTCAGGTGGGCTGGATTGAATTTGGTGAATGAGGGCGCCGTTGGCGCCTTCATTCTTTATATATGTTGGGAGCGCCAGGCGGTGGGGGTGGTGCCGGTGTGTTGCTTGAAGGCTTGGGCGAAGGCGGCCTGCTGAGGGTAGCCTAGACGCTCTGCCACCTGCGCTATCGTGAGCGCGCTATCGGCCAAAAGGTCCTGTGCTCGCTCTATACGGCGTCTGCGAATGTAGGCGCCCAGGGACCCGGCTGTTACTCAGTCCGCACAAATTGAGCGACGGCACCAACAGAATGATGAAC
>USFK01000196.1 GCA_900553935.1 uncultured Collinsella sp. | reverse complement strand
GGCATTCGTGCGCGACTGCCTCGGCCTGGCCGCCCTCAAAGCCCTTGATCTCGTGCAGCAACTCCTTGGACTTTTTGCGGTCCTCCTGGCCAACGTAGTAGTTAAAGGCCTTGATCACCAGATCGACGCGCTGCATCTTGGGCAGGTTGAGCCCCAACAGCAAATCGAACATCTCGTCGGCGCGCTTGTGGTCCTCGCGCAGCAGATAGGAGTTCAGGCGCAGGTAGTCGCGGTTGTAGCGCGGGTACAGCATGCTGGTGAGTTTGCCGTCGAGCAAACGATCGAACTCGTCCCACTGCTTAGCGGCCATAAGCTGCTGCAGGCGTTTAAACGTGGTGCGTTTTTTGACGCTAAAGAACACCGACACGGCGATGCAGATGATAACGACGGCGGTCCAGAGTGTGCGGGAATCGGGCATATTAGGGTCCTTAGTCACTCATAAAGCGAGCGGTATGACAACACGTACTGGATGTATTATACGCAGCGCGCAAGCAAACTGGCATAAAAGCTCATCGAGGCCGAGTGCTATCGCTCGCTGCGGTACACTTACCTAAAGTAAACCATGAAGGGAGACATTACCTATGAAGAAGATCGTTTTGGCTTGCGGTGCTGGCGCTGCTACTTCCACGCTCGTTGCCCAGAAGGTCGCCACCTTGCTCGACGCCAACGGTTACGCCGGCAAGTACGAGATCGTGCAGTGCGCCATCTCCGAGGCCAAGGACTACTGCGACGAGGGCGCCGACCTGCTGATCGCCACCACCGTTGCCCCCGAGGGCCTCACCTGCCCGTACGTGAGTGGCGTGCCCTTCATGACCGGCATGAACCGCGTCGCTGCCGAGAAGGCCGTCCTCGACGTTATGGCTCAGTAGGCGCTGACTGTATGAGTGAGCAGAACGCCAACCCGGTAGAGCTCTTTGGCATGCGCGTTGCCCATGTGGGCATTAACGCCACTGACCCGGCAGACGCCCTGGAGATCGCGGAGCTGTTCTCGACGATGATGGGCCTGCCCGTTATCGAGACCCCGGTTTCGTACTTTAACGATTCGCTGGTCGAGATCATGAAGCAGAACGGTCGTGGCGCCAAGGGCCACATTGGCTTTGCTGTCAACGACATCGATGCGGCCGAGAAGTGGTTTGCCGAGCGTGGGCTCGAGGTCAACGAGGAGTCGCGCGTGCTGCTGCCCGACGGCGGCACCAAGCTCGTGTACTTTAAGCGCGAGTTTGCCGGTTTCGCCGTGCACCTGTGCCGCGAGTAGCGCATGAGCTGCTATAGCTAGCAAAAAGGGATAGGGCCGCATGGCCTTATCCCTTTATTTATGCCGAGGGGCTTCCTACCGTGGTAGGCGAATCGTAAAGCGGCTGCCGACGCCCTCGACTGAGGTCACGCCAATGACACCGCCATGGCTATCGACAATCCACTTGGCAATGGCGAGTCCCAGACCCGAGCCCTGCGCGCCGGCATCGCGCGCGTTGTCGGCACGGTAGAACCGCTCGAACGCGTGAGCTGCGGATTCCTGGTTCATGCCGATGCCCTCGTCCTCAACGCTTATGTCGATCGTGCCCGCGCCCGCATCCGGCGTTATGGCAAACGTGACGGTCGTGCCCGCGTCCGAATACTTGGCGGCGTTTTGCACGATCACGCGCAGCGCCTGCTTCACGAGTGCCACGTCAACCGATGCGTTGCAGCGCGGGTCGCTGGTAAGTGCGGCATCATACGCCAGCCGATATGCGTGCCCGGCATCGATCATCTGTGATTCTTCGCAAACCTCGCCGACCAGTGCAGCCAGGTTGGTATTTGCACGCCGTAGCACGGTGCGACCGGCATCGCCGCGCGCCAAAAATAGCAGCTGCTCCACGAGCTCCTGCATATGCTCGCTTTCGGCCTTGAGGGACGCGATGGACTCTGCCAGCACGTCCGGGTCGTCTTTGCCCCAGCGGTCGAGCATGTTCACGTAGCCCTGAATCACCGCGATGGGCGTGCGCAGCTCGTGACTCGCATCGTTGACAAAGCGCATCTGCTGCAGCTTTGCTTCTTGCATCTGACGCAGCAGGCGGTTGAGCGCGACCTCGATACTCGCCAGATCGGCGTCGCCGGTGGTGACGCTCGGCGAGTCGACGCTCGCGCGCTCGATGGCCTGCTCGAGCGTTTCCATCTTGCCGCCGGCGAGCTGCATGCGGCCGAGCTCGTCAACGCGCAGGGCCAGGTCGTTGAGCGGCACCATGGTGCGGCGCACGCGGCGGGCGCCGCCGAGCATGTTGAGCACGCTGATGATCTGCCAACCCACAACGAGAAGGTAGAGAGGCCATAGCGTGACGAGGTCCTGTGCGAGGAGGAAAGTCTTGGTGGTACGCGCGAGCTCGACGGTATAGGTGAGCGTTTTCAGGTCCCAGCCGCGCGCGGGTGTCAGCGACATGCCGTGGACGGCGGCACCGGGGATCCATCCCGCGGTAAACGCGCCGTCGGGCAGCGTTTGGTTATAGCCATAGATGAGGATCGCCGCCGCAGCAACCAGCAGCCACAGGTCGAGCCAGATGTAGCTCGCCAGGCGGCGCCACATGTAGCTCCAGTTGATGGCACGGGCGATGGAGGTGACGCGCTTGGTCTCGGCGTTACGCGCGGCAGACATAGCCCACCCCGCGCACGGTTTGGATGATGCGGGCACCGCCGGCGTCTTCGATCTTGGCACGCAGGTGCGCGATGTGCACGTCGACGTTGTTGGTGTCGCCCACGTATTCGTAGCCCAGCGCCTCGTGCGCGATGCGCTCGCGCGTGAGCACGGTTTCGGCATGCGTCATAAGCAGGGCGAGGACGTCGAACTCGCGGGCCGTGAGCGCGATGGGCGAGCCGCCGACCGTGACTTCGCGGCGGTCGGGATCGAGCGTGACCGAACCCACGGCGAGCGCGGCGGGGGATGATAAATCCAG
>USFK01000195.1 GCA_900553935.1 uncultured Collinsella sp. | reverse complement strand
AGCAATATCATTGCCGAACCGCAGTTCCTGATAATGTATGCCATCGCGTTCGTTCCTTAAGCTTTTGGAAGGCGGGGAGATGCCGTTCGAATGTGATACCTCCAAGAGTGCGGCTATTAAGACACTCAACCTCGATCAGGTTGTCTGCATTTTGGGCGGCGCCTTTATGGGCTTGGACGCTCTGGTGCGCAAGCGCCTGGGTGACAAGTCTGGCACCACGGTCGGCTTCGGATCCTCGTATGCCGCCGTGCGCACCGCCGCAAAATCGGCAAACGAGCTGCGAGACAGTGCGACCATCGAGGATGTTGAGACTTGGGGTATTATGTCCGAGCTGTGCGGGCGCATTGGCTCGGTGATTAACTTTAACGCCTTGAGCGTGGACGATCTGGTCCAGATTGCGTATGAACAGTACCTACCCAAGCACAACAATATGATGGGAAATGGCGCCAAGATGGAGCTGACGGCAGATGCTGCTCGCCTTGCGGCGAAGCGCGCGGTTAAGGAAGGTGCCGGCGCGCGCGGCATGCTCCGTCAGCTGCGTCCCCTTATGATGTACGCCTGGAGGGACATGCGGGAAGATACCTATATTTCCCGTGCGACCTTGGTCGTGAGCGACGGGGAACTTGCGGTTGCGTACGAGCGCTCTCATGAGCCGCGGGGTTTTTTGCAGGAAGAGATGGGGGAGAATTCGCCCTTTCTGAACGGGAGGGAGATTGAAGCCCTGGCGCTGGTGAACAGCTGGATGGAGCATGAGGACAAGGACGAGCATAGGCCGTATCAGCCCGAGCTTGCTTGGCTGGCGGATTTGATGGACGGCTCGGCGCTCGACAAGATCGTGCAGGGCGGCAAAGCATTCGATCTTGCTGGGGTCTTGTTGCGCGGCGTTCCGTTTGATGGGCCGGAGCGCATTGCCGCCCACGAGCTGCTTAAGGCGTGCGCCTGCTACAACGACGTGCTCTATGCCGATCAGGACAAGTATCGCAACCTTGCCCAGGTGCTTATGCTCACCAAATTGGTGTACAAAAAATCGCCCGATTGCTTGCTGAGCCCGCTCGATGTGGTTATGAACGGCACGACTACGGGCAACGGTTTTCAGGGTCTTGGCGAGTGGGTCGATGCCATGAGCAGGTCCGAAAAGCCTTCGTTGGAAAAGTGGCAGTACCTGGCGGCCGGGGAGGCCCTGCGGATTTACGACCACTTTAGCAAGCGCCCCGACCAGGTTAAGGAGCTTGCCGCCAAGGTGTCCCTGATGCGTGTCGCCCTTGCAGTGATGGACGTTGAGGAGCGTGAGGCATTGGAGTGCGATCTTAAGAAGCTGCTCGCTTCGTGCGAGTAATCGCCGACTGTTTCTCTTTCTTTTCTTTCCCTTTCTCGGCGGCATAGACGCCGCCACCTCAACCACCTCGCGTGAGTTTTTGTCCGCACGGGATGGTATTCAACACATGCAACAACTAAATCGGAGGTTTGACCATGGCTACGTGGGAACTCAACTGTCAATCGATGCTGTCGTCTGCGGGCGACAAGGAGCTTGCTCCCTATCTTGCACGTCAAAAGGAGATGCGCGAGATTTTTGAGCGTGCGCTGTTTGTTCCCCAGGATCAGGACGGCGCTAAGGACCAGGACAACAACGGCCTGTACTTTTTGGGCGCCACGACGGGCTCGGGCAAAAACTACACGGCCGAGCAGGTCACGGCCGACCTGATTGCCGGCGGCTGGGATGAGTCGGGCTGTTTTAACAAGTGTCCCGGCCGCCGTACCTTGGTGTTTGTTGTTCCGGGTAAAGACAATCGCGACAACTATGTTGCAAGCGTGCGTGAATTGTTGGCTGGCCAGGGCATGAGTTGTGATGAAGCGGCACGCATGGTGTTCGATCTTCCGCGCGCGGGCGAGAACATTCTGAATTGGATTGAGGCCACCCGCGGCAAGGGTGCCGTGGGCGTGCGCGAAATCTCGTGTCCCATCGAAGCAGATGACGAGAGCTCTCATCGCGTCATTAAGCGAGCATGGCGTAACACTATGGAGGTTGCCGATAACCTTCTGCACATTCTTGATACAAAGAAAAGTCTGGGAAACGTTGTCGATTGTCTGACCCCCAGCCTGTGGGACAAGCTGTCGTTAGCCGATGCGAGCCTGCGTTGGGCAGTGAGTTGTGAACTCAAGAACATTACGCGAGGCATGGAGGTAATCCCTCAGATTTGGCCATCTGCGCTGCTCAACGACGAGAGCATGCCACATGTGATTGCCCTTACACCCCAAAAGCTCGTCAACAGAATCGATACGGTGACCGGTCCGGGCGTTGTGCTCTTTAACGCGGCGGCTGCAGAGAAGTGCCTATTCATCTTTGACGAAATCGACCACATGAAGGCTGACATGCTGTCGACGCTGACGGACGACCCCGTGACGTTTCAGCCGGATGAGGCGCTGCGCATCCTTGATCGTCATTTTAACGGCGGCGTGGTGGACCCCTTGCTGTTGGGAAATCGAGATCAATGGATGGCGGTCTACACACACGCTTCTACGTCGGGCGATCACAAGGGGTCGAATGCCGAGAGGAACAGGGTTTCGCGAGCGAGCGTAGAGGAAGCTGCCGAAGGAATCGCCAAGGATGCCGAGAATATTCAAAAGGCACTCGCCTCCTGCATTAAGGAAATGAAACTGCGCCCGCCTTTTGCGCTGTCTGACGAGGCAAAAGACGAGCAGCTTGCCGGTCGTCGTCTGTTTGGCAGTGATGATGTCTCGGTGGGCGATAACTCGGTAAACCCGTTGTGCTACAAGCTCAATGAGGACGGTACCCGCAATATGATTACGGCTCATGGGGCGAATGGACAGCAAACCGTTAACAAGGCGGTTCGTCGTGCGCGCGGCGTCGTTAGGATGGTAGTAGGTCACCTTGCCATCTGCGCCAGCCTTATGGATAGCCTGTATTACGGCAGCATTTC
>USFK01000194.1 GCA_900553935.1 uncultured Collinsella sp. | reverse complement strand
GTGCTGACCGTCTGCGAGGAGGTGGGCCTGCTGGGTGCATCTGCCATGGTTGGCTTCTTTTTTCTGGCTTTGTGACGTGGGCATGCGCTCTCCAATCGTTTGCGTGCCCACCATTATATAAAAGAGCCGCCCGCGAGTGGTTGCTTTGCGGGCCGCTGGGTATAAGCACGGTAGTACTGAGTTTTACGCGGCCGAGCCGCGTCGTATTATGGAGGTCACCATGGCTGACATTAAGCAGATTACCCCCGAGAACTTCGATTCCATCGTTAACGACAGCCTGCCCGTACTGGTTGATTTTTGGGCCCCGTGGTGCGGCCCCTGCCGCTCGCTCTCGCCCATCGTAGACGAGGTTGCCGACGAGCTGGCCGGCAAATTGGCTGTGGCCAAGTGCAACGTCGACGACAACCAGGACCTGGCCATGAAGTTTGGCGTCATGAGCATCCCCACGCTGATCGTCTTTAAGAACGGCGAGGAGGTCGACCGCTCGGTCGGCGCCTTGCCCAAGGCAAGACTTCAGGCACTGCTGGAGAAACATCTGTAATACGCTTGTTACCCATCTGCCGTCCATGAGCGGTTTCGCACCGCTCGCCGGAGTGCCAAACGCAAGGTATGCGACCACGGATAGTATGGTAGATACAAACAGCCCCCAGTGAACGGGTGCGGGTCAGACGGACTCGCACCCGTTTTCTTATGCGGCGGCGCTCAAGGCGGGCGTAGTAGAATCTGAACCACCATATCGCCCCGTACAAAAGGAGACTCCCCATGCATGACGTCGGAATGAACATGAGCCAGCTTGCCATGAGCGTCAAGCAGGTCGACGACACCATTGAGCTCGCTCACGAGTGGAGCCATCAGCTGCTGCATGCGACCGAGAACTTTGACATGGAGCGCATTGGCGCCAAGCTCGAGGCCGCCATGGCGGCACTCCACGAGGCGCACGATGCGCTCGAGGGCTACGAGGAGGCCATCGAGGCCGACCACAACTCCGTCGGCTCTGTGAAACTGGTGTAACGTGGCCGAGCACGAGCACGCGCACAATCACGGTGCGGACGACGATGCAAGCTGCCGCTACAGCGGCTCCAGCTCCGAGCTGGTCCGCTTTTCGGTCACCGCGCCCGACGACCTGCTGCGCCGCTTTGACGAGCAGATCGCGCGCCGCGGTGACGTGGCTAACCGATCCGAGGCCGTACGCGATCTGATTCGCGCCTCGATCGCCAAGGAGCAGATGCGCACGCCCGACGAGCAGGTCATCGGTTCGCTCACCATGATCTATGACCACCATACCGGCGATCTGACGCGCCGTCTGGACGAGGTGCAGCACGACTACACCGACGAGATTGTCTCGACCATGCACGTGCATCTGGACCACCACAACTGCCTGGAGATTCTGGCGCTCAAGGGTCGCGGCAAACGCGTCTATGAGCTAGCGGACCGGTTGCTGGGACTGCGCGGCGTTAAGCACGGCGAGCTCACCTGCGCCGCCACCAAGCAGAGCCTGGGGCTGTAGCGGGATTTCCCGCAGCGCACCTGCCAAAAAGGGACAGGTTTGTTTTGGCAGGTTTAGAAGTTTTACCGACCAAAATAAACCTGTCCCTTTTTGGTCGGTTTTGACGAGGGGAAGCCACATGCGGCATGTGCATATTCATGTGACGGGCATTGTGCAGGGCGTTGGCATGCGGCCATTTGTGTATCGCGAGGCTATGGCGCATGGCATCTGCGGCTGGGTGCTCAACGCGGGCGATGGCGTACACATCGAGGCGCATGCTTTGAGCGAGGCGCTCGACGAATTTGTCACCGCGCTGTCGGAGCACGCGCCGGCCGCAGCCCGCGTTGAGCATGTCGCTGTTGCAGACCTGGAGCCCGACGCTTGGGATGCCGACGATGAGCAGGTCTTTCGTATTGTAGCGTCACAGGATCAGACCGTGCACACGACGCTCATCTCCCCCGATATCGCCACCTGTGACGACTGCCTGCGCGAACTGTTCGACCCCGCCGACCGTCGCTATCACTACCCCTTTATCAACTGCACCAACTGCGGGCCGCGCTTTACCATCATCCGGTCGCTGCCTTATGACCGAGCGGCCACGTCGATGGATTGCTTTCCTATGTGCCCCGAGTGCGCTGCAGAGTATGGCGACCCGCTTGACCGGCGCTTTCATGCGCAGCCCGATGCCTGCTTTGACTGCGGGCCACATATTACCTGGCGCGAGGCGGCGGGCGACATGGAGCTCGAGGGCTCGGGGGCGATGCCGGCCGTCGGCAGCACGCGCGAAACCAGCGATGCCATTATTGACCGCTGTGTCGAGCTGCTGGCCAGCGGCGGTATTGTCGCCATCAAGGGGCTGGGCGGATTCCATCTGGCCTGCAACGCCGCCAATGAGCAGGCGGTGGTCGAGCTGCGCCGTCGCAAGCGCCGCAGCAACAAGCCGCTTGCCGTTATGGTGCGCAGCCTTGCCGATACTGAACGCCTGTGCCATGTCGATGATGCCGAGCGCGACTTGCTGGCCGGCAGCATCCGCCCCATTGTGCTGCTGCGCCGCCGTGTTGTTGGCGAGGGAGATTCCCCCGACGGCCTTACACTCGCGCCATCCGTCGCGCACGATCTACCCGATCTCGGCGTCATGCTCCCCTATACACCGCTTCAGCATCTGCTGCTTGCAGCTGCCTCGTCGCATGGCATGCACGCGCTGGTCATGACCAGCGGAAACCTGAGCGAGGAACCTATCGAGACCGACGATGCCCTTGCATGGGAACATCTTGTTGCCGCCGGCATCGCCGACGCGCTACTTGGCAACGACCGTGCGATTCTCTCACGCTACGACGACTCCGTGGTACGTGTGGTCGACGGCACCGTCATGCCTGTGCGTCGCGCACGCGGATATGCGCCGCAACCGTTGTCGCTGCCGGCGCTCGACGGCACTGCACCCTGCGTGCTCGCCTGCGGGCCGCAGCAAAAAGCCACGATCGCGCTCACGCGCGAGGACGCCGACGGCCA
>USFK01000193.1 GCA_900553935.1 uncultured Collinsella sp. | reverse complement strand
GAAACCCACCATCTGCAGCTGTATCTTATCCAACTGTTCAGTCGGCACACCGGCACTTTTGCCCTGGTGCATAGCGCCGCCGGTCAGACGGGCGGTACCCCGAGTGCGCGCGGCATCACTGTGGGTGCCTTCGCGCTCGTCATTAATGTGATCTACAGCATCATCTTGCTGTTTATGGGTTTGGAGACGAGCTTTGTCGTGGCGATCTTCGGCCATGCGCTGCCGTCTTCGATCCTGACGGGTTTGGTTGCCATTCCGTTTTTGATGTCCGGCGTCGTGCCGCAGTCCGGTTATGGATTCTCCGCACGTGGCGGACGCCAGACGGGCATGCGCTTTAAGCCCAAGACCCGTAAGCTCAAATAGGGGAGGCTCGTAGATGTCTTCCCAGATGACGGTTATTATCGCCGGTATCGTGCTGGTTGTGGCCATCGTGGTCGCGCTGGTCATCATGCGTCGCGGCGATTCCCGTTTTACCTACGATACGCAGCATGGAACGGCCCCGCGCGCCACCGAGGGCGAGGGCAATACCGCGGCGACCGCCTTTAAGGGCCGCTTCTCCATCCTCACCACGGGTGTGGGCGCGATGTTCGCGGCGCTTGCCGTCAAGCTGTGGGGCATGCAGATGGTCTCGTCGGACTATTACGAGAAGCAGGCTAATAGCAATCAGACGCGCACCGTTACCACACCCGCTGTGCGCGGCCGCATCCTCGACCGCAATGGCGTGGCGCTTGTCCAGAACCGTCCCTCACTTGCTGTCGTGGCCTACCGCGACCTTGCCGAGGATGAGGTTCTGGTTCGCCATCTTGCCAACGTGCTCGGTATGCCCTACGTGGCGGTGCTGCGCAATATTCAGGACAATTCCGAGGGCGCTCAGAGCCTGCATACCATCGCGACGGACGTCCGTCGCTCCACGGTTGCCTATATTCAGGAGCACGCCGGCGAGTTCCCGGGCGTCAAGATTGCCGAGCGTACCGAGCGCCAGTATCCATATGGCGAGACGGCATGCCATATCTTGGGCTATACCGGCACCATTACCTCCGAGCAGCTCGAGGCCCAGAATAAGAAAACCTCTGGTGATGATGCTTCTGCTGGCCGGATTACGTACCAGTCGGGCGATATCGTGGGCCAGGCGGGTGTTGAGAGCTACTACGAAAACCTGCTGCAGGGTATTCGTGGCGAGCAGACCGTCAAGGTCGATGCCTCGGGCAATGTGACCGGTCAGGCCGGCGCCGTGCCCGCCAAGGCCGGCTCCGACATTAAGCTCACGCTCGATCTTAAGATCCAACAGGCCTGTGAGACGGCGCTGGCGAGCGCCATCGAGCTTGCCAAGACCACTGGCTACAGCAATGCCGGCAACGGCGCTGTGGTGTGTCTCGATCCCAACAATGGCGAGATCCTGGGCATGGCGAGCGAGCCCAAGTTCGATCCGTCCGTCTTTATCGGCGGCGTCTCAAATGACGTGTGGACCGAGCTCAATGATGACAAGGGTTCGCACCCGCTGCTCAACCGCGCCATTAGCGGACAGTACATGTCGGCCTCGACCATCAAGCCGCTCTCGGCACTGGCCGGTCTTGAGTTTGGAACCTACACTTCAACGCAGACAACTAACTGCACGGGCTATTGGACGGGCCTGGGCAAGGCTTGGGGCAAGCGCTGCTGGCTGACGTCTGGCCACGGCACCATGACGCTGCAGTCGGGTATCGCCAACTCGTGCGACCCCGTCTTCTACGACATGGGCAAGGCCTTCTTTTATGACGAGCAACATTCCGAGGGCCTGCAGGAGGTCTTTCGTCGCTGGGGCCTAGGCAAGACCTGCGGTATCGATCTGCCGAGTGAGGGCGCGGGCCGTATTCCCGATGCCGAGTGGAAAGAGTCGTACTTTACCGACGCCTCTGCCGAGGACCGCAAGTGGAATGCCGGCGATATGACCAACATTGCCATCGGCCAAGGCGACATCCTGGTGACGCCCCTGCAGATGGCGTGCGCCTATATGGGTCTTGCCAACGGCGGCAAACAGTACGTGCCTCACGTGTTTTTGTCTGCCGCGTCGCGCGATGGCGACGGCGATGCCTATAAGTACAACGGCAAGGGCAAGAAGAAGCGCCTGGAGGCCAAGATCAACAGCGATTCGGATTTGACTCTTGTTCGCAACGGCATGCACGACGTGATTTACACGGCATCGACGTCCCTGGCGGCTCACTTTGGCACCCTGACGCCGCAGGTGTACGGCAAGTCGGGCACGGGCGAGAAAAGCGGCGAGGACGAATACGCGTGGTTTTGCGCCTATGCACCGGCCGATGATCCCAAGTATGTCATCGCTACTGTCCTGGAGCAGGGCGGCGGTGGTTCGGATACCGCGATGCATGTCGTGCGCGACGTGCTCGGCGTGATTTATGACGAGCCCGATACCTCTTCGGCCTCGGGCGATTCTTCGGTTCGATAGGAGGTTGCGATGGATTTTTCTCCGGCGGATCTGTTCCGTTCAACCAAGACCGGCTCTCGCAGCAGCCTGGACCGCGTCAACAAGCAACTTTCGGCCTCGCGCGGTACGTTTCGCCAAAAGGTGCATATCGGTGTGCTGCTGGCTACCGTCGCGCTCGTTGCCTATGGCGCCATCATTATTTGGTCGGCGTCACAGTTTAAGGCCGACGCCTCATTCTCGCGCCACCTGCTGGGCATTGGCATTGGCGCGGTGCTTGCGGTGCTCGTCTGGCGTACCGATCTGCGCGGTATTTCCAATTTTTCGACGGCGTTGCTCGTCATCGACCTGATCGTGATCTTCTCGCCCAAGATTCCGGGTCTGTCCTATACGGGCGGTCTGGGCATGACGGGCTGGATCAAGATTCCCGGTATCGGCTTGACATTCCAGCCGGTCGAGCTTGCCAAGCTCATCACCATCTTCTTTATCGCCACGCTTGGCTCGCAGTATAACGGCCGCATCGATACCGTTCGCGACTACGTCATAACCTTTTACCACATCTTTAGGAGATATCAGGGCAGAGGAGAACAGAATCG
>USFK01000192.1 GCA_900553935.1 uncultured Collinsella sp. | reverse complement strand
CCTTTTATTCCGGTAGATTTTTGGTAAACGCATAGAAAACTACTAAAGAGCCCCGTCCGGATGTTTCTTCCGGGCGGGGGCTGGCGCTAGCGTATGGCTTTGTAAGTCTTTAGGCCTCGTCGACAATCTTTAGTCCGCGGGTCTGGTCGATCTCGTTGAGGAGATTGACGCGACGCTCGTGGCGGCCGCCCCCAAACTCGGCGTCGAGCCATTCGTCGACAATCATCTTGGCGAGCTCGGAGCCCACGACGCGGGCGCCAAAGGCCAGCACGTTGGTGTTGTTGTGCATACGGGAGAGCTTGGCGCTGAAGGGCTCGGAGCACACGACGGCGCGTACGCCCTCGACCTTGTTGGCAGCCAGGCTAATCCCGACGCCGGTACCGCAGATCAAGATACCCAGGTCGACGTCACCGTTGGCCACGGCCTTGCCCACCTTGTAACCGGCGATGGGGTAGTCGAAGCTCTCGGAGGTGTCGGTGCCATAGTTCACGACCTCGCAGCCGCGCTCCTTCAGGTGCTCGGAAATGATGTTCTTGAGCTCGACGGCGGCGTGGTCGTTACCGATACCAATCTTCATGAGTGGTTCCTCTCTGGTCCGTGCGGCGGAATTGCTAAAGGTTTTACCGCGTTCGACCGCATGATAGCGCGACTTTTGCCTAAACGCTCGGGCGTTTTTTGGTCAAACGCTTTAGCGGCGGCGAACACTCCGCAACGTCCACCTTCGGCGCACCGTCTTGCAGTCTCTCCTCTTCTTCCAAATCCTCCTATTCCGTCTCTTCGCTTTCCGGGGAGCCCTTGCGCTCTACCCCGCATTGCGCTTCACTCTTAACTAATCCCCATGTGCGAGGACGGTCAGGACCTCTTCGCTGGCTGCCCCTGCGGAAGCACGTCCGAAATGGCGGGAAGGTCGAGTTTCGCGGCGAGGTTAAGCACGATGCTCACGTACTCCTCGGGCGTCTCTTTCATCCCTCCGCGTACCCACTCGCCAAAAAGGCTGCCGACAACTCCCTCCATGAGAGCCAGTGCGTAGCGCTGCTCTGGCAAAAGATTGCCAATGTCTCCGAGCATGGCCGCCTTCACTTTGGAGGCGTACTTGGAGAAAAAGAGCGGATCGCACGTGTCGTCCATCAGCAGCAGCACCCGTTCGCGGTTCTCGTAGACGAACCTCGAGCCCGCAATCATGGGGGCAACCATGGAGGGCACCCGGTCCTCGTAAGAGCCGTCAGGCGCGATTGCCGCGCCGCCCATCATCCCCTGGTGCATGCGGTCTTCCACCTGCGAAAGCAGGTCGTATTTGTCCTCGGCGTGCAGGTAAAAGGTGCCACGGTTTATGCCCGAACGCTCGGAGAGGGCGCGTACCGTGACCTTCTGAAAGCCCCTGTCCGCCAAAAGGCCCCAGAAGGCCTCCTCTATGCGCTCCTGCGTTGCGAGGTATCTGATGTCGTTCTTGTTCGGCTTCGTCTTCACCATGAGGTTTCCTGATCGACACTTTCCCGACAGTGCCCATTGAATCTATCGTCTTCGCTCAAGACAATGAACATATGTTGATTATATCTAAGGGAGAGGAGAGGTCGATGGCCTTCGCCGACAGATTCATAGTCCGCAATAGCCTCTACGTTACGACCGTAATAGCGGCCTGCGTCGCGGTCTACATGGTTGTTTTCTGGGAGTCGATGCCCGTGACCCAGGGGATTATAGGGCTCTACTACATCCTGATAGCCGCCCACGAGTGGGAGGAGCTGAAATATCCCGGCGGGTTCGTGGAGCTTGCCATCTCGCTCACCGACATGCCCATGCGCGACATGCGCATCCCCAAGTTCGCCCTCTTCTGCATCACCGTCTATATGCTGCTCATCCCGTTCTGTTTCCCCCAGTTCCACTGGCTCGTGATCGGCGCGCTCGTTCTGGGAATCATTGAGCCGCTCGCGCACATCGTCGCGGGAAGGGCGAACCCCAAGACGAGGATATACTCGCCCGGCATGGTCACCTCGCTCCTGTTCATGCTCCCGCTCGATGCGTTCACCATCTGGCACGTCGTCGCCGTGGAACCCTTCGCGTGGTGCTGGTGGCTCGCCGCCGCGGCCCTGCTCCTCATACCCCTGTTCGGCACGCAGCGGCTCATCGTGGTGAAGATGATGGGCATGAGCTACGGGGAGTTCATGCGTAACGCGCGCGATTCGATTCTGGGGCGGAGGAAGCTCGGGGATTGACGCGCAGGTTGGCGGACGGCGTCGTGACCTCTGCTTTTGCAAACACAGGCGAGGGTCACACTAAAAAGGTGGCGAGCCAGCGGTTGCGAACATCAGCTCATCACGCAAAATGCCGCCAATTTGCTTCTGGCGGCCGTCTGCCGGAACCCAGCTTGCGGTTTTTGTCGCCTTGTTATCAAATGGAGAAGTTGATTACTTGCGAGAGCAACCCGTTATATGTAGGAGATGGCTATGCCTACCGATTCTATCCGCGATGCCGCATTTTGCGATGTTTTGAACCGCGAGCTTGTCTGTGCGCTTGGCTGCACCGAGCCCATTGCCGTTGCCTATGCGGCGGCGCTGGCGAGCCAGACGCTCGGTTGCGAACCCGAACATATGGATGTTGCCTGCTCGGGCAACATCATCAAGAACGTTAAGAGCGTGACCGTGCCCAACTCGGGCGGTATGCACGGTATTGAGGCCGCGGCCGTGCTGGGTGCGGTGGGCGGTGACGCCAAGAGCGCGCTCGAGGTGCTCGAGAGCGTTGACGATGCGGATCGTGCTCGCGTGACTGAGCTGCTTGTCGACGCCGACTACTGTGATGTGTCGCTCGTCGAGGGCGTGCCCAACCTCTACATCAAGGTGACTGCCACGGCTGGTGGCCATACCGCGGTCGTCGAGATTACCGATCACCACACCAATGTCACGTGCCATACGCTCGACGGTATTCCGGTATGCGGCAAGTCGGCGGGGGAGTGTGCCGCCTGCGCCGAGCGCGTGGCAACTGTTTCAGAATCGTTTTTCGACACAGAACAATGTCAGGTTTATCAA
>USFK01000191.1 GCA_900553935.1 uncultured Collinsella sp. | reverse complement strand
AGACCAAGATAAAACAGAAACGGGAGGATGATATTGCACAATACGGCCTTTCCCTCGTATCCCCTCGTCAGCAGGAACGACGCATTCGAAAAGATCGTATGAAAATTCAGATTCACAACACTAATAAAGCACAGGAGCACCCATACCATCTGTTTTTCTTTTAACAGCGCCTTTCCGATCTGTGCATAGACGAGATAACTTAAAACTACCGTCATCATACAGAGAATCACCTTCGTCACTACGAGCGGATGAAGGCCCGTTAAACGGCACAGTACTGCATTTGCTTCCGGATACATGCTGAACACATAACGGATGTTAAAAAAATCCAGTGCTTTTCCTGTATATGGGTCAAAGCTGCTGATGGAATCTGTCGCAAGGTTCGTTGTCACACTTCCCACATAATACGCTGCATCCGCACTGCCGTTTTCCTGCAGTGCAGCAACAAAATACAGCTGGATTCCAATCAGCACCAGCATCATATAAAAAGCCGCCGTCTTTCCTCTCCAGAAACCGCCGCTTCTTTTTCCCCACTCTCTCCACATTCCCAGATGAAGACAGATGGAAGCAATTACAAGGACAGCCACAACAGCAGCCCATACCCATGCGAGCAGATGCAGCTTTGCACCGAGCACCTCGTCACCCAAGGGATCTAGATTGTTGTAATCGGTGGTGGAATCTGCCATCTGCGCTGCTACTCGGCCTCTTCGGTATCCTTCGCATCGTCGGGCTCAACGGACTCGACGGGCACCGAGGTCACGTTGTCCTCGACCGAATCGACGATGTCGCGCACATGGGCCAGGAAGGCCGTGCGCTCGGGGGCTGTCATGACGCGGACGCGAGCCAGAATGAGCTCGTCGAGCACGCGCTGGGCCGCGGTCTCGCCCTGCATGCCCAAGCGCTCGGTCAGATCGGAGATGGTACCGCCGGCCTGTTCGAACATGTCGGACACACTGCGGGCGATATCGGGAGCGCCTGCGTCCTTGCGCACCTGCTCGCCCTTGGTATTAAGGTCGTCGAGAACCTTCTTGCTGCCCTCGACGGCAACGGCGGCGGCGCCGAAGCCCTCGTTGATGGCGCCGTTAACAAGCTGATCGAGTTTCATAACCATGGTTGTCTCCAATCACAAACAACTGCATTGGCGTTCTTGTACCCAAGATTGAGTGAAAGCGACAAAGCGTTTAAGCGCTATTCGATCGACGGGAAATCCCTATCTCACGTTGTCGTTCATCGCGAAAGAGTTCTTCATGGCGCAGCTCGTGGTGTAGAGCACCTTGCCCAGTAGAACATCGGTCTCTACACGAACACGCTCGGCAAAGGCCTCGTTGGCGCGTGCAAGCTCGGCAGGTACCTCGGCCTCAGGCAGAGCGGCTACGGCAGCATCGACGTCATGAATCTGCTTGTGGCCCATGCCACCGACCTTCTCCTGGTAGTCCTCCACAGCGCGGCCGCACTCATGGAAGCGGACGTCGGCCAGCGCGCCGATCAGGCGGTTGGCCCAGTAGAAGTTTTCGGACGTCACGCGAGCCTGCGTGTCGGCATAATACTCGGGCATGGTCTCGACGTTGGCGTACAGCGGAACCAGCGCGTTAAACGAGTTGGAGCCAAAGGCCATCCACTGCACGGCGCGGTAGGCCGGATGCGCATAGGGGCGCAGCTGCAGCACGGCGAGCTGGCTGTTACGGTTGATGCCGATGGGACGATAGGCGCCGCGTGTGGCGGGCGTACCCTTGCTGCCGTAGCAGTCGTACTCCGTGCCCTGGTAGTGGCTCGAAAGCACGTACTTGATGTCCTCGATGGTCACCTTGCGCTCAGGCACGCGGCTCCAGGGGATGTCATCGCTCTCGGGCGTGTAGTCGGCCTCGGGACCGTCCCACACATCGCTGGGGTTAAGGCAGCGCTGCATATACCAGGCGCGCGGCGTGTTGTAGACGTGGTCGCTGTCGCTGTGCGAGCCAAAGGCCTCGCGCGGGTTGAAGACCGCGGCCGGACCGTCGCCCTCGACGCCCAGCGTCAGGTCCAGATGCCACTCGGCCATCCAAGCGCGCAGGTCGGCGGAGCACATGTGGTCGGCCTGGGCGCCCTCGGCGTCATCCAGGTCAAAGCTATCGATACCCAGCTGGTTGGGCATGGTCACATAAGCGTCATCGGGCACGCGCTTGGCGATCCAGTGGTGACCGCCGATGGTCTCGAGCCACCAGATCTCGTCCACGTCGCTAAAGGCGATGCCGTTGTTCTCGTAGGTGCCATAACGCTCGAGCAGGTCACCCAGAATGCGTACGCCGTCGCGGGCGGATTTGGCATATGGCAGCACCAGGGTCACCATGTCCTCCTCGCCCAGACCGCCGGGCTGCGCCGGAACATAGCCGTCCTCGTCCTCGTTGCCCTTGGCGGGCACGTAGTCGACGAGCGGGTCGGCGCCGCGAACGCGCTCGTTGGTGGTGAGCGTCTCGGTTGCGGACATGCCCACATTGAGCTCGTTGAAACCGGCCTCGGCCCAGATGCCGTGGCCCGGAACAACATCGGGGACGCTCGTGTAGCGCATGGGGTTATCGGGCAGTTTAACGGTCAGGCGACTCAGGACGCTCGTGTAGACGCGCGGCTGCTCGTCGGGATGCACCACGCGCATACGCTTGGGCTCAAACACCCCGTTGGACGAGTCCTCGTTGCGGGCAACCAGCGTCGACCCGTCGTAGCTCGCGTTCTTACCAACCAAAATCGTTGTGCACGGCATGCGCATCCTCCTTGAGCGAAGAAATCAAACGGCAACAGTGTATCGCTTCGGCGTAAAAAGGGCGAAACCACGGCACTGGCAACCCCTGTGGTCAAAAAATGCCAAATATGAGTACTGTCACCAATTTAGTAACAGCAATTTTGCTACGCATGGGTGTCGAAAGTCTACATTTGTTCAAAAATTAGATGATGTAATTCCTCATAGGTCCAATAAAATAGGCTCTCTATCGATAATAAATATCGTTAGAGAGCCAAATTAGCCTAAAATATATGTGAGTATCTTGGCAACAATACTCATATTTGGCATTTTTTGTCCACGGGGTATAGAGCTAACCCCTCAAACAGCCCAAAACGCCTATTTCGATGCGCGCTCGGCGGTAGCGCGCAGAGATG
>USFK01000190.1 GCA_900553935.1 uncultured Collinsella sp. | reverse complement strand
GGCGATACGTGTGGTGCGCGAGGCGAGCCAGCGCATCGTGGCCGCCCTCGACGAGGCGGGTCTCGGTGCGGCGACGCTGCCCGAGGTGGGTGAGCGTCTGCAGCTCGATCGCGACACCATGACGCGTGCCCTGCGCGAGCTTTCGCTCAACCGCGCGATCGTTAAGATCGAACGCGACGTTGCCTTGTCTGCCGCCGCCGAGGCCCATGCACGTGAGGTCGTCGCCGCGGCTATCGAGGCTGCTGGCGGCGTTGCCACGACGAGTGTGCTGCGCGAGGCCTTAGGCGTGTCGCGCAAACGAGCCATTAGCATCTTGGAGCACCTGGATGCGGTGCGTTTTACGGTGCTCGACAAAGAGGCCGGCGGCCTCAGATCGCTTCGCTAGGGGCCGCCGTATCACTGTCCGCCACAAAACCTGCCTATCTACTACGTTTAAGTGACTACCCTCGACCATGCCAAAATCCGCAAAAGTAAAACCGCAGGTAGACGGCTTGCCGATGCTACGAAAAAGCGGGTATGGTCAACCCCTGCAGGTTAAACATAGTAGATGGGCCGTTTTCGTGGCGCGACACTGTGCGTTTGGTAAAATACCGCCACGTTTGGGAACGGATGGGCTCCGGTGGGCCCCGCGGTCCTCAAAACCGTTGTGAGGCGTGCAAAACGTCTTGGATGTGTTCGATTCACATACGTTCCCGCCAACGCATCCTGCCAACCACCACAAAGGTGCCTGTCCCCTTTGTGGTGGTATGGACCATGTGGACGAAACAGCTTCGAAACACGCGATTTGTACGTCGGGTGCTCAAAAACGCTTCTACCTGCATCGTAATCAAAACGAAACATCTGCTCGTCGGCTTATGCGAAACTTTGCTGCAACAGTGCGATATTATCCATACTCGATAAAGCTCGGGGCGCATGGGGCGCCTCGAACGACACTTTTCTTTTCCATCAATTGGAGGAAGCATGAGCTACACGCAGAAAGTTCTCGACGAGCTCAAGGCCCGCTATCCCGAGCAGCCTGAGTTCATCCAGGCCGCGACCGAGATCCTCGGCACCATCCAGCCGGCGCTCGACGCCCACCCCGAGTACGAGGAGGCCGCCCTGCTGGAGCGCCTTGTCGAGCCCGAGCGCATCGTTATGTTCCGTGTCCCCTGGGTCGACGACCAGGGCAAGATCCAGGTCAACCGCGGCTACCGCGTCGAGTTCAACTCTGCCATTGGGCCCTACAAGGGCGGCCTGCGCTTTAACCCCACGGTCACCCTGGGCATGCTCAAGTTCCTGGGCCTGGAGCAGATCCTCAAGAACAGCCTGACCACCCTTCCCATGGGCGGCGGCAAGGGCGGCTCCGACTTTGACCCCAAGGGCAAGTCCAACAATGAGATCATGCACTTCTGCCAGTCCTTCATGACCGAGCTCTATCGCCACATTGGCCCCAACACCGACGTTCCCGCCGGCGACCTGGGCGTTGGCGGCCGCGAGGTTGCCTACATGTTCGGTCAGTACAAGCGCCTGACCAACGAGTGGACCGGCGTCCTTACCGGCAAGGGCCTCTCCTTTGGCGGCTCGCTCGCCCGTACCGAGGCCACCGGCTATGGTCTGGTCTACTTTGTGGACGAGTACCTCAAGAGCCGCGGCGAGTCCTTCGAGGGCAAGAACGTCGTCGTTCACGGCTCCGGTAACGTCGCCATCTACGCGGTCCAGAAGGTCGCCCAGCTCGGCGGCAAGGTGCTGGCCTGCTCCGACACCCACGGCTGGGTCGAGGACCCCGACGGCATCGACTACACCGTGCTCGAGCATGTCTATAACAAGAAACGCTCCGGCCACGACAAGGGCGTCACGCTCGCTATGTACGTCGACGAGAAGCCCAACGCCGTGTGGCACGAGGGCGACGGCCGTGGCGTGTGGCAGCTGCCCTGCGACATCGCGCTGCCCTGCGCTCTCGAGAACACGCTGCTGCTCGAGGACGCCCAAGCGCTCGTCGCCAACGGTTGCAAGGTGGTCGGCGAGGGCGCGAACATGCCCACGACCATCGAGGCTACGACCTACTTCCAGGAGAACGGCGTCGCCTTTATGCCCGGCAAGGCTGCCAACGCCGGCGGCGTGCTCGTGTCCGGCCTGGAGATGAGCCAGAACGCCGAGCACCTGTCCTGGACCTTCGAGGAGGTCGACGGCAAGCTCGAGCAGCTCATGCGCGGCATGTTCCACAATGTGGACGACACCGCCAAGGAGTACGGCGAGGAGGGCAACTTTGTCATGGGCGCCAACATCGCCGGCTTCCTGAAGGTCGCCGATGCCATGCTCGCCCAGGGTGTCTGCTAAATCTTCGCTTGACATAGCATTGATAAGGCTCCCAGTCATTCCGGCTGGGAGCCTTTTTCTATGGCGGTGAGGGTCGTGCGCTCTCGTTTGGTACACTTAGAGGTACTGGACAAGTGAAGAGATGGGGGAGAACGTGCTCAAGTTCGGTACCTACGTCCGTGTTGGAAACGCGGCCGAAGCCTATGAGCTCTTGCAGAAGAACCGCAACAACAAGATTGTGGGCGGCGGCATCTGGATGCGCCTGGGTTCGCGTCGTGTGGCGACGGCGATTGACCTTTCGGCCTGCGGACTCGATCAGATCGAGGAGACCGAGACCGAGTTTCGCATCGGTGCCATGTGCACCCTGCGCCAGCTCGAGCGTCATGCCGGGCTCAACGCGCTTGTCAATAATGTCTTTGAGTTCGCCGTCCACGACATCGTGGGCGTGCAGCTGCGCAACACCGCCACGGTGGGCGGCAGCATCTACGGCCGCTTTGGCTTCTCGGACGTTCTCTCCGCCTTTCTCGCGCTCGATTCCTATGTTGAGCTGACGGGTGCCGGCCGCGTGCCGCTCGCCGAGTTCGTGGATATGGGCTACGTGCGCGACGTTATCGAGCACGTCGTGGTCGTTAAGCACGATTACCGCGCAAGCTACGAGGCCGTGCGCAAGGCCGCGACCGATTTCCCCTCCTTAAACGTTACCGCCGCCTGGTGGGATAACAGCTGGCATGTCACCGTGGGCGCCCGTCCGCTGCGCGCGACCCTGCTGCAGGGCGCGGCATGTGGCCTCACCAGCGAGCAGCCTTCCGAGGACGAGCTGCGCGCCCTGGCC
>USFK01000189.1 GCA_900553935.1 uncultured Collinsella sp. | reverse complement strand
AAGGCGTGCTGGCCGTTGGTGCCGGGCTCGCCCCAGAAGATCTCACCGGTGTCGGAGGTCACAGCGCTGCCGTCCCAGCGGACATGCTTGCCGTTGGACTCCATGGTCAGCTGCTGCAGGTAGGCCGGGAAACGATGCAGGTACTGGCAGTACGGCAGCACGGCATGGCTCTTGGAACCGAAGAAGTTGACGTACCAGACGTTGAGCAGACCCATCAGCGCGACGGCGTTGTTCTCGAGCGGCGTGTTGCAGAAGTACTCGTCGATGGCGTGGAAGCCCTCGAGGAACTGCTGGAAGCGCTCGGGGCCGAGCACGACGATCAGCGACAGGCCCACGGCGGAGTCGACAGAGTAGCGGCCACCGACCCAGTTCCAGAAACCAAAAGCGTTAGCGGGGTCGATGCCGAAGGCCTCGACCTTCTCGAGTGCGGTGGAAACGGCGACAAAGTGCTTGGCCACGGCCTCGGCGTTCTGCTCATCGGAGCCGTCGATGGCGCCCTGAGCCTTGAGCTGCTCGAGCATCCAGGTCTTGACCTCGCGGGCGTTGGTGAGGGTCTCGAGCGTGGTGAAGGTCTTAGAGACGATGATCACGAGCGTGGTCTCGGGATCCAGACCCTTGAGCTTCTCGGCCTGGTCGTTGGGATCGATGTTGGAGATATAGCGGCAATCGATACCGGCGTCGGCATAGGGACGCAGGGCTTCGTAAGCCATGACCGGGCCCAGATCGGAGCCGCCGATGCCGATGGACACCAGGTGCTCGATCTTTTTGCCGGTAACACCCTTCCACTCACCGGAGCGCACGCGCTCGGCGAAGGCATACATGCGGTCGAGAACCTCGTGCACGTCGGCGACGACGTCCTGGCCGTCGACGATGAGCTGGCCCTTCTCGCTTGCCGGGCGGCGCAGCGCGGTGTGCAGGACGGCGCGGTCCTCGGTGGTGTTGATGTGCTCGCCGGAGAACATGGCGTCGCGGCGCTCCTCGAGCTTCACCTCGCGGGCAAGATCGCACAGCAGCTTGACGGTCTCATCGGTCACCAGGTTCTTGGACAGGTCGAAGTGCAGGTCACCGGCGTCAAAGCTCAGCTTGTTCACACGCTCGGCGTCGGCGGCAAACCAGGCCTTGAGGTCGATGCCCTCGGCCTCAAGCTTCTCCTGATGAGCCTCGAGTGCCTTCCAAGCGGCGGTCGACGTGGCGTCGATAGGTGCGGCAACAGTTGCCATAGAGTCCTCCTCAGCATACGGGCGCACACCTCCATGCACGCCCGGATATTCAGATACCCCTATTCTAGCGCAGGTCAAGACTACAATCAGCGAGCGTTGCCAATTGGCCCCCAAACGGCAACCGACCAAAAAGGGACAGGTTTATTTTGGCAGGTCAAACGCTTTACCTACCAAAATTAACCTGTCCCTTCCTGGCAGGTATTATGCCGCGGCGCACACGCTACCGAGCAGCTCGCGCAAGGGAGACCCAATGCCCTCCAGCAGTTCGGGAGCGATGATGGCAAAAACGGGAACCTCGCCGGCGCCCACCGTAGCGGGCACCTTGCCCTCCGAGACAATGCATCCATAGGGGACAAAGCCGTCCCCGCCGGCATCAAGCATCGCCATGCGGCGGGCGAGCTCGCGCGCAAAGCCGGCTGTATCGGCATCACCGATCGCCAGGACAAAGTCCACGCCCTCGTCGGTCGCAAGGGCCACGGCCTCGTCGACCAGCCCATCTCCCCCATCGCCTCCAACCGAGCCACAGCGAAAGAGCACGCGTTCGAGCAGGGCCCGGTCGAGCGAGCCGAGCGCCAAAGCGACAAGCTCGTCGCGCGTATGCTTGTCGCCGCCCAACACTACCAACGCCTTGGTCCCACCATAATGAGCAACCAATCGTCCACACCAGCGAGCCACATCTCCGTCCGCGACAAGGCGCGTCGGCATACCAAACCCATAGTTGACCATCGTTTCCACAACCCTTCCGTGCATGTAGGTGGTACCAATCGTTAGGCTCATGCTACGAAGGGAGCTTTTCCGAGCTGTTTCGCGCTCTTTAGGGCTGCGTTAAAACCCGATGCAGCCGCACGACCATACCTGCCAAAAAGGGACAGGTTTTGACGGTGTCCGGTCGAGCAGGTATTATCGAACAGGTATTCGATAAGAACATGTGTTTGATGAAGGGGCACGGATGGCGCACGAGCAGCACACCTACATCTGCATCGACCTCAAGACGTTTTATGCCAGCGTCGAGTGCGTCGATCGTGGGCTCGATCCGCTCACCACCAACCTGGTCGTTGCCGACGAATCGCGCGGACGCACGACCATCTGTCTCGCTATCACGCAGGCTATGAAGGACCTAGGAATTCACAACCGCTGTCGCCTGTTCGAAATACCCGATGGCCTCGACTACATTAAGGCCGTACCGCGCATGCAGCACTACATGGAGGTGTCGGCGCAAATCTACGGTATCTACCTGGAATACGTCAGTCCGCAAGACATTCACGTCTACTCAATTGACGAGTGCTTTATCGACGTGACACCCTATCTGGACCTCTATCACACCGATGCGGAAGGCTTCGCCTGCATGCTGCGCGACGAGGTCCTGGCGCACACCGGCATCACGGCGACGGTCGGCATCGGCCCCAACCTATTCCAGGCCAAGGTAGCACTCGATATCACCGCCAAGCACGTGCCCAGTCGCATCGGCAAACTCGACGACGAGACCTTTCGCAAGGAGATCTGGCCCCATCGCCCCATCACCGACATCTGGGGCATCGGCCCTGGCGTGGCGGCCCGCCTCGAAAAATACGGTGTCTACGATCTAATAGGTGTCGCCGCGCTCGACGAAAACCTACTTTACGACGAGCTCGGCGTCAATGCCGAGTATCTCATCGACCACGCCTTTGGACGCGAGCCGACAACCATCGCCGATATCCAAGCTTATCGCCCGCAAGCGACCTCGACCACCACAGGGCAGGTGCTCTCGAAGGGCTATGCCTACGAGCAGGCCTACACCGTCTTGCGCGAAATGGTCGATGCCGCCGTGCTGGATTTGATCGACAAGCACGTGGTGTGCGACTGCATCTCGCTCTTTGTGGGCTACGCAAGCGAGCGCGCCGACATACGCCGCCTCGACGCCAGCGGCACGGCGCAGTATATAGACGGCTGCGGACACCTGCGCTCGAGCACCTCGGGCATCGAGCCCGCAGCGGCCGACGGCCCC
>USFK01000188.1 GCA_900553935.1 uncultured Collinsella sp. | reverse complement strand
CTCCGCCAACGGCAAGCACTAAAACCTACTATTTAGGGACAGGTTTATTTTGGCAGGTTTTACCTGCGGAAACGTCTCAGTTGCGGCATCACGATAAACCGCGCGCCGCCATACACGCATAGCACCCCAAAGGGGGCCGGCCTCATCACAACCCGAGGCCGGCCCCCTTTGCCGTTTTGCCTGATAAAACCGACCAAAATAAACCTGTCCCTTTTTGGTAGGTCGAACCGGATAAACCCTTTTCCCACCTGCCGAAGATACACGTAAGCGACATGCCCATGAGGGTATAATTTGTACCGTATGTCTGCACAACGCCTGTGCGCGTACGGTTTTATTCGGGCTACCGTCCATTTCCGTGGAGGCACGGTTCGGCAGCCCTAACAAGAGAGGGGTTCTATGTATAAGATCCTGGAGAAGACGCAGTTCTCGGAGAAGGTGTTCAAGTTCCGCATTGAGGCGCCTGCAATCGCCAAGCATGCGCACGCTGGACAGTTCCTCATGGTCCGCGCCAACGAGACGGGCGAGCGCGTCCCGTTTACCCTGGCCGGCTGGAACGGTGACGAGGGCTGGGTCGAGTTCATCTTCATGGTGATCGGCAAGACCACCGAGATGCTGTCCACCTACGAGGCCGGCGAGTCGCTGCGCGACGTCGTGGGCCCGTTGGGCGTTCCCACCGAGATGGCCGAGGGCCCCTGCGCCGTCATTGGCGGCGGCGTCGGCCTGGCAATTGCCTTCCCGGTCGCCAAGCACCTGGTCGAGACCGGCCACGAGGTGCACGCCATCATGGGCGCCCGCACCAAGGACCTCCTGCTCATGGAGGACCAGTTCCGCGAGCTCCTCGACGAGGACCACATCCACATCACCACCGACGACGGCTCCTACGGCGAGCAGGGCGTTGTCACCGCTCCGCTGGAGCGCCTGCTGCAGGACAAGGCCGTGAGCCAGGTCTTCTGCGTCGGCCCCGTTCCGATGATGAAGTTCTCGACCCTCACCGCCCAGAAGTACGACACCCCCATCACCGCGTCACTCAACCCCATCATGGTTGACGGCACCGGTATGTGCGGCTGCTGCCGCGTCGAGGTGGGCGGCGTGACCAAGTTCGCTTGCGTCGACGGCCCCGACTTCGATGCCACCCTGGTCGACTGGGATGACCTTCGTGCCCGCCAGGCCGCTTACCGTTCCGAAGAGGGCGAGTCCCTCAAGGCCTATGAGGAAAAGAGCTGCGCATGCCACTAGTTAACGGTCGTTTCGTTGCCGATATGAAGTCGCCCCGCACCCCCGATAACGAGGAGCCGGCTGCCGAGCGCGCCTGCGACTTCCGCCCCGTCGACAAGGGCTTCACCGAGGAGATGGCGCTGGCCGAGGCCGAGCGCTGCCTCAACTGCAAGAAGCCGTTCTGCGTTGAGGGCTGCCCCGTCAACATCAACATCCCCCGCTTTATCGAGCAGATCCGCGCGAAGGACTTCGGCGGCGCTCTCGATACCATCCGCGAGGACTCCATGCTTCCCGCCATCTGCGGCCGCGTCTGCCCGCAGGAGAACCAGTGCGAGGGCAAGTGCATCCGTGGCAAGAAGTCCGAGCCCGTGGCCATCGGCCAGCTCGAGCGCTTCCTGGGTGACCGCCCCGAGCTCGCCTCCACGCCCAAGATGGCCCCCAAGAACGGCAAAAAGGTCGCCGTCGTCGGCTCCGGCCCGTCCGGCATCACCTGCGCCGGCGAGCTCGCCCGCAACGGCTTTGACGTCACCGTCTTCGAGGCCTTCTTCACCGGCGGCGGCGTGCTGGTCTACGGCATCCCCGAGTTCCGTCTGCCCAAGGCAGTCGTCAAGCGCGAGATCGACGGCCTGGAGGACATGGGCGTCAAGTTTGAGTACAACTCCGTCGTGGGCAACATGGCCACGGCCGAGGAGCTGTTCGAGCAGGGCTTCGACGCCATCTACGTGGCGACCGGCGCAGGCCTGCCCAAGTTCCTCAACGTCCCCGGCGAGAACCTGCCCAACGTCTTCTTCGCCAACGAGTACCTCACCCGCGTAAACCTGATGAAGGCCAACAAGTTCCCCGAGTACGACACCCCCACCAAGCACGGCAAGAACGTCGTCGTCTTTGGTGGCGGCAACGTGGCTATGGACGCCGTCCGTACCGCCAAGCGCCTGGGCGCCGAGCACGCCATCATCGCCTACCGTCGTACCGAGGACGAGATGCCCTGCCGTCGCGCCGAGCTGCACCACGCTAAGGCCGAGGGCGTCGAGGTCCTGCCGCTCGTTTCCCCGCTCGAGTTTGTCGCTGGCGAGGACGGCTCCGTGTGCGCCGTCAAGGTCCAGAAGATGGAGCTCGGCGAGCCTGACGAGTCCGGCCGTCGTCGCCCGGTGCCCATCGAGGGCGCCATCGAGGAAATCCCCTGCGACGTCGCGATCTCGGCTATCGGCACCAACGCCAACCCCTTCGCTGCCAAGATCGGCGGCAAGATGGAGCTCAACAAGTGGGGCTACATCGTCGCCGACGAGGAGACCGGCCAGACCACCGATCCCCGCATCTGGGCCGGCGGCGACATCGTCACCGGTGCCGCTACGGTCATTCTGGCGATGGGCGCCGGCAAGAAGGCCGCCGCTTCGATCACCAAGAGCCTGCTGGGCGAGTAATCACCTGCAGCACTAGCCATCAAACGGCAAAGTCCCCGTCGAGCACACGCCCGGCGGGGACTTTTTTCTATGCCGGCCGCCCCAACCACCACGATGGGGCAGGCACCTTTGTGGTGGTTGGGGACTTGGCCGGCGAACCAATTCCGACGTTTGTCTCAATCTGTAACAGCCAGACCCTGTTGAGCCTTGTAGGTGTTACAGATCGAGATATTGTGCCGGCCGCCTCCGCTTTATCTCAATCTGTAACAGTTAGAGACCAAATATGCCGCCTGGTGTTACAGATCAAGACGTTGGGCTGACGGCCGAACGGTTCATCTAAATCTGTAACAGTTAGAGCCATTTTCGCTGGCTTGGTGTTACAGATCGAGATTTTACTGAAGCCGAGGATGGGCGCCGTCGCCAAAACCTAGCGCTTGCGGCGCTTGGTCGCGGCGATGCCGGCGGCGACTACGGTTGCGCCGGCGATGCCTAGGGCAGCGACCGTCATCGCGGTGGAGTCACCCGTGCTGGCGAGCTCCGTGCCGCCGGACTTCTTGCCGTTCTCGCCCTTACCCTTGGACTTGTCCGTCGTCACTGTGGTC
>USFK01000187.1 GCA_900553935.1 uncultured Collinsella sp. | reverse complement strand
TTTTGTTTTGGTTCGCGCCATGTGGGGGTGATGGCGACGTGCATTTTTGCGAGTATTCTGCAATCGAAGGCCCCTGCATACCGACCTCGGGCAAAAAATCGGGATTTCTCGATGTTTTCTACGAATGATGGGCGGGGTTATGGGCTGACAGCGTTTGATTTGCAGGGATATTCGCGGTCTTTGGCATTTATCGTAGCGCCCGAAGCTCTTGGTTATGTTGAATACTCCTAAAAATGCACGGCGCTTAGAGGGGGACCTTCGCGAAAAAGGAAACCGCCCCGTCGAAGTATGCGTTCGACGGGGCGGTTTATACATTTGGCCGATTAAGGATGCGCTGCCAAACTACTAGAACTTGACGGTCGGGGCCTGGCGGGCTGCTTCGGCGGCCTCAAAGCCCTGGCGCTCCTTAAACTGGAAGATGCCGGCAAAGATGACAGCCGGGAACGTCTGAATGGCGTTGTTGTAGCTGAGCACGCAATCGTTGTAGCTCTGGCGTGCATAGCTAATCTTGTTCTCGGTATCCTCGAGCGATGCCTGCAGCTGCGTAAAGTTGGTGTTTGCCTTAAGATCGGGGTAGGCCTCGGCTACGGCGAAGAGCTGGCGCAGCGCACCGGTCAGCACGTTGTCGGCTTCCATCTTGGCCTCGGGCGTGGTGGCCTTGACGGCGGTGTTACGCGCACTGATCACGGCGGAGAGCGTCTCTTGCTCGTGCTTGGCGTAGCCCTTGACGGTCTCGACCAGGTTGGGGATCAGGTCGTTGCGGCGCTGCAGCTGCGTATCGATGTTCTGCCAGGCGTTATCGATGCGGTTACGCTTGGTGACCATGTTGTTGTAGATGCCGGCGATGGCGCAGACAATCACAATGACAACAACGATGCCGATGATGACGGTAATCATGATGTCTCCGTTTCGAATGGCCGCGGCGGCATGCGCCAGCTGCCGTTGGTATAACGCTACTAGTATACCCGCAACGTTTTGCCGTGCCGAACTTTCCGGTAAGCGTTGTGTTTTCGGCGGGGTCGGTACCGGGGCAAAGCGCGCGAGGTACAGGTGTAAGATATGCGACAGATTGACGAGTGTTGTCTTTGCCCTGAGGATGGCGATACCAGTGGACCTTCGCATCAAGAAAACCTACCGTGCCCTGTTCGATGCCTTTACCGAGCTTCTCGAGGAGCATCGTTTTGAGGACCTGACGGTTGCCATGCTGTGCGACCGCGCCATGATTCGCCGCACGACGTTCTACAAGCACTTTCGCGACAAGAACGATTACTTTGCCTTTTATATCGATGAGCTCATGTCGGGCTTGCCGCAAAAACAGCCCGATGAGGCCGGCGCAGTGTCTGCCGAGGACGTGCGCGCGCTTCGGCACGCGATTTTGGACGATGCCATGGATTTGATTCTGGCGCACGAGCAGCTCATGGATAACATTTTGGCAAGCAGCATGTCGGGCATGTTGACCAACGTTATTTGCGACCGCATTGCCCGCTCTATCCGCGAGCGTGTGATGAACGTGCTTGCCGAGGATGCCCTGGCCCCCGTGTCACTCGAGACGACGTCTGAGTTTGTCGCCGGCGGTATTATTCGACTTTTCACGATATGGTGGGAATCGGGCCACGATCTTGAGCGTCGACCCGAGATGGCCGACGTGGTCGATGCGCTGTTTGAGCGGACCATGACACCGGTGCATCACTAAAAGTGGCGGAGAGAGGGGGATTCGAACCCCCGGAACGCTCTCGCGCTCAACGGTTTTCAAGACCGCCGCATTCAACCGCTCTGCCATCTCTCCGTGAGTCGTAATGATAGCATCGTTTTGAATTTGCAACAGGGAAGGCGAACGATGACGATCACCGAAATCGACGAGAAGTTCATGCGCGAGGCGTTGGCGGAGGCGCGAGCCGCCGCGGCGGTGGGCGAGGTACCGATTGGTGCCGTGGTAGTGCGCGCGGGTGAGATTGTCGCGCGGGCGCATAATCGCCGCGAGCTCGACCAGGATCCTTCGGCTCATGCCGAGTTCGCGGCCTTGTACGCTGCCGCTCGGTCGCTCGGTCGCTGGCGCCTTTCCGATTGCGCGGTCTATGTAACGCTCGAGCCTTGCTGCATGTGTGCGGGGCTTATGGTCAACGCGCGCGTGGGGCGCTGCGTGTATGGCGCGGCTGATGCCAAGGCGGGCGCGCTGGGTTCGCTGTATGACCTGAATGCCGATTCGCGCCTGAACCATCGGTTTAACGTACATGCCGGCGTGCTGGCGGATGAGTGTCGTGGGGTGTTGAGCAGCTATTTTAGTGGGCTGCGTGGCATCGATGGTGCTGGCTGCGGTTGTGGGGCCGATCTTGAGGCGCATGTCGCTCATGCCGAGGCGCTCGCGTGTGCCGAAGATACTGCCGTTGAGGCGGTCGATTTTGGACCCGCGTGCCGCCGGCCCCGCCGTGTGCTGTTGGCGATTGATTCCTTTAAGGGCAGCGTTTCGAGTGCGCAGGCGGAGGCGGCGGTTGCCGAAGGCGTTCGCCGTGTGTGGTCCGATGCCCAGGTGGCCGCGTTGCCGCTGGCGGATGGCGGTGAGGGGACGCTCGATGCCGTTGCCGCTTGCGGTGGCGAGTTTGTGACCTGCGAGGTTGCGGGCCCCTTGGGCGATCGCGTGTCTGCACGGATGTTGGTGGACGGCGAGCGCGGGTCCGCTGTGATTGAGATGGCCGAGGCGGCCGGCATTGGGTATTCGCCTTGCACGGAGTTGTCGGCGCTGGCTGCTACAACCTATGGCGTGGGCGAGCTGATGCTCCGTGCGGTTCGTGCCGGGGCAAAGACTATCTATATTGGCTTGGGCGGCAGCGCCACCAACGACGGTGGCGCCGGTATGCTGCAGGCGCTGGGCGCGCGTGTGGTCGATGAGCACGGCCGCGATATCGCTCCCGGTCTCGCGGGTCTCGAACACGTGGTGAGTATCGATTTGGCGCCAGCGCTTCGGGCACTGAACGGCGTGCGTGTCGTGGTGCTTTCCGATGTCGAGAACCCACTCGTGGGACGCCGAGGTGCCCTAGCGGTGTTCGGTGGGCAGAAGGGCCTGCCGACAGATGATACCGAGGCGCTACGCAGGTACGACAGTTGGATGGTCGGCTACGGTCGTTTGCTCGATGCGGCGATTGCCGGAGCTCGAGCCCAGGGGTTGATGCGCACACCCGAGGGCGCACGGACATTTGGCTCGGTGCTCGGCGTGCCCGGTGCCGGT
>USFK01000186.1 GCA_900553935.1 uncultured Collinsella sp. | reverse complement strand
TCGTGGTTATGTATTCCCCTGCCGGGTGATCCTCCGGGAGCCTGGGGAACATGACCGACGGTCTGGGCCGTCAGCGAGATCTCGGGCACCAGCACGCAGGCCGAGCGACCTGCTGCGAGCACGCGCTCGATGGCGGAGAGGTAAACCTCGGTTTTGCCGGAGCCGGTGACGCCGTCGACCAGCACCACGTCGCCATGAGCGTCCAGACGGGCGCGCTCAATCTGCGCGAGTGCCTGTTGCTGGCCGTTGGTAAGGGAGACCGGCGCCTTGCCGCTTGCCGAGGACAGCGTGGTCTGCTCGCTGCAGCCACGCCATGCACGGCGCTCCTCAACCACCACGACGCCGCGCTTTTCGAGCGCCTTGATGGTCGCCGACATACTGTTATAGAGAAGGTTGAGGTCGCGCGTCGTGACAGGACCACACTGGAGCGCCTCGATGAGTTGGCGCTGGCGGACCGCGGTCTTGGGCGGCGTGTAGTCAAAGCCTTCGGGCGTAAGCATCACCCAGCGGTTTTGGATGGGTTTGACGGCTGGACGTTCAACCGTCCACACACCGTCGTCGCCCTTGACCACACGCGGGCTGCCACCCGGAGGCAAGAACAGGCGCAGACACTCGGAAAGCGTCGCGACATACTCGCGGCTCATCCAACGTGCGATGCGGGCGGCTTCGGCGGTAAAGAGCGGTTTGCTGAGGATGGCCTCGATGGGCTTGATGCGCGAAAGGTCAAGGGCGTTGTTGCCTTGCAGGTCGCCCAGCTCGGGCGCAATATCGACGATGTAGCCTGCGGCGGCACGGTTGCCAAAGTGGACCAGGACCGTCGATCCGACCTGGGCCTCGTTGGCAAGGGACTCGGGAATGCCGTAGGCGAATGGCTCGGACAGCGCTCGGGTAGGAATGTCGAGAACCACGCTCGCGTAGGCAGCGATGGGCTCAGGTGCAGGCTTAGGCTGAGCCGAGGCAGCGGCAGGCATGAGCTTCACCAGAGCCTCCTCCGGTTCCGGTGAACCAAACAGCGACAGTTGTTGAGCCATACACCACCTCTAACGAACGGACCTGAAAGGGGTGGGACAAAATAATCAGTGGTGTTTGTCCCATGGCCGATACGAGTGTCGAGCTTGTTGCGTCGCTCGAACACGGGACAAACACCACTGATTATTTTGTCCCAGCAACCCACTCATCGGTACAGAAACAAGAGCCCCGCTCGGGGTGAACGGGGCTCGGATACAAACGTTTGCGCAGCGACTACAGCGCCATCGTGCGGGCGCGGTCGATACGCGCCAGACAGTCGTCACGGCCGACGAGCGCCATGGTCTCGCCCAGCGGAGGGCTCACCATGTTGCCGCAAACGGCGACGCGCACGGCCTGGAACACCACGCGCTTCTTAAGGTCCATCTGCTCGGGCAGCGGCTCAAGCGCGGCGTCGATGGCCTCGGCAGTCCACTCGTCCACGCCCTCGAGCGCGGCCTTGGCGGCGTCCAGGATGGCACCCATGCCTTCCTTGGCCAGGCCCTTGTTGACGGATTTCTCGTCATACTCGAGCGTCTCGGCCGTAGCAAAGATGGGAGCGGCGACGGTCACGGCGTCGGCCGGCATCTTGGTGCGCGGCTTGACGATGGCGGCAAGCGCATCGATCCAATCCTCGCCGTACTCGACGTTGCCCTCGATGAGACCCGCCTCGTGCAGCTCGGGGACCATGATCTCGTCGGCAAACTGGGCATCGGACATGCCGTTGATGTACTCGGCATTGACCCAGTCGAGCTTCTTGGGGTCGAAGGTCGCCGGGTTCTTGGAGATGCGGTCGAGCGAGAACTTGCTAGCAAGAACATCGCGCGGGATGATCGTGGTCTCGCCGTCGAGCGACCAGCCGAGCAGCGCCAGGTAGTTGACGAAGGCGTCGGAAAGGTAGCCGGCGTCGCGGTACTCCTCCACCGAAGTTGCGCCGTGGCGCTTGGAGAGCTTCTTGCCGTCGGCGCCCAGGATCATGGAGATGTGGGCGAACGTGGGCACAGGCGCGCCGAGGGCCTCGTAGACCATGACCTGGCGCGGGGTGTTGGAGAGGTGGTCGTCGCCGCGGATGACATGGGTGATCTTCATCATGGCGTCGTCGACGACGGTCGCAAAGTTGTACGTGGGCGTGCCATCGGAGCGGAAGATGACAAAGTCGTCGAGCTCCTTGGCGTCGAAGGTCACCTCGCCGTGAACGGCGTCGTGGATGACGACGTCGCCGCGGTCCTCGGGCACCTTGATGCGCAGGACGTAGGACTCGCCGGCCTCGATGCGACGGCGGGCCTCCTCGGGATCAAGGTCGCGGCAACGGCGCTGATAGCCCTGGAAGGGGTCCTTGCGCTCCTGCGCGGCCTTGCGATCGGCGTCGAGCTGCTCCTTGGTGCAGAAGCAGGGATAGGCCTTGCCCTCGTCCCAAAGCTTCTGGGCGGCCTGCTTGTACAGGTCCAGGCGCTCGGTCTGGGCGTAGGGGCCAAAGTCGCCGCCTACCTCGGGACCCTCGTCCCAGTCCAGGCCCAGCCAACGCATGGCGCGCAGGATGATCTGCGTGTTCTCGTCGGTGGAGCGGGTGGGATCGGTGTCGTCGATGCGCAGGATGAACGTGCCGCCGTTAGCACGGGCGAAAGCCCAGTTATAGATAGCGGTGCGGGCGCCGCCGATGTGCAGCTTGCCCGTCGGTGAGGGTGCAAAGCGGACGCGAACGTCTGATGCCATGGAAATCTCCTCGATTGCAGGATGGATGTCTAACCGCACCAGTATAAAGCATCAAAGCAACCTCCGCACAAAGGGCACCGACCCACTCATTGGGGACAGACTTAAATGACTACCCAATGAGCACCCGACTGGTCATTTAAGTCTGTCCCCAATGAGTAGGTGCGGAAAGGGTGTGAATGTTTGATTTACGCGCTATGATGTGCCCTTGCATAGAGAGCCCGGCGGAATGGTAACGGTCGCCGGGACACGTTTTTGAAAGGACAATCATGTCAGAAGAACTTCGTTCCATCCCACCCCAACACGGGTCCTTTGTTTTTACGTCGGAGTCGGTGACCGAAGGTCATCCCGATAAGGTCGCCGACCAGATTTCCGACGCCATCCTTGATACATTGATTGAACAGGATCCCGGCTCCCGTGTGGCTTGCGAAACCCTCGTGACGACCGGCATGGCCGTCATCGCAGGTGAAATCACGCTCCCGCTGCTGCCGGACAGGAATAGCAGTTTAGTCCCG
>USFK01000185.1 GCA_900553935.1 uncultured Collinsella sp. | reverse complement strand
CGGCTCGCCGATGCCTTGGACGCCGGGGTCGACTACGCACACGCCGCCGCCCTTGCCGTCGCCCGCGGCGCCGTTTCCGCTGATTGCGCCGCCCGTCATGGTGAACGCGGCGTTGCCCTCTACGTGAACCGCGCCCGAGGGAGTGCGTTTGCCAAGCTTGCTGCTGGCGTTGTCCTTGATTTCGCCGCCTGCCATAAGGAACGTGGCACGCGCATCTTGCGCGCTATCGGGGGCGTACATCATTACGGCGCTGCCCTGATAGCCGTTGTTGTCGGCAATGCTGCCGCTGGTCATTTCAAGATGGGCGTTGCCCAGGAGCATGATGCCGGCGGAAGAAAGGTAGTTGCCGTCGCCATCGGCGCTGGCAACGCGGTTGCCGCGGATGCTGCCACCCTGCAAGGCGACATGCGCGCCGTTGGTGGCAAAGACGGTGCCGCAGTACACCTCATCGACGGTGCATTTCTCGATAACGCCGCCGTTCATGGTAAGCGAGGCAGCCGGCCCTGAAAGCTTCACAGCGCCCGATGCCGTGGAACTAACGGTTCCGTCGAAGACGGTGGCGCTGTCGGAAAGGGCGAGCGCGCCTGCGCTGTTGATGATGGAGCCGGTGTTGTAGCGGCCGCGAAGCTCCACTTTCCCCGACAGCTCGAGGGATGCCCCCTCGGCAACATTGACCAGTACGGAGAAGCCGCTTTTCTTTGCCAAGATGGTATAGGGCTCATCCGACGTGATCTTAATCATCTTCCCGGCAGGAATCGTGAGCGTGGAGCCAAGCTTCACGTGCTTTTTCAGGGTGATGACGGTTTCCTCGCCACGCGGCGCCTCGTTGACCAGCTCCTGAAGGGTCTTGGTGCTGTCATCGCTCACGGTATCGCCGACGCCGTCATCGATGGACTCGCGCGTGTAGACGATATCGACGCCAGAGGACGGGAGGTTCTTCGAGTCGGTAATGTCGTCCCTGCTGTTTTCGATCGTGATCTTTTGAACCGTGCTGCCGTCAAACATGTCCCGGGGTATTTTGGTGAGGCCGCGCCCGATCGTCACGTCCTTCACGCCGTCTACGCGCGAGAAGGCTGCCGTGCCAACGGAAGTCACGGAATCCGGAATGGAAAGCTGCTCCGGCAACGTACCGTCATAGAAGGCGTAGTTGCCAATTGTCTCAAGTGTCCTGGGGAGCTGGACGGCGACGTTGCTCCAGATAAAGGCCCAGTCACCGATACTCTTCAGGCTGTCGCAGAGCCCCGCGATCTTAACTGGCGTGTAGCAAAACGCATAGCCCGGAACGCTCTGAAGCGAGGACAGGTCCACGGACGCCCGCAGATTTCCGCACTCGCGAAAAGCCGCGCTGCCCATCTTTGTCACTTTGCTCAGGTCGGGCACGCTCACCAGGCTGGCGCACCCCCGGAAAGCAGAGGATCCGATGCTCTTCAATGTGCCCGGGAAATCGATGCCGGTTAAACTCGAGCAATTCTGAAACGCCCCATCCCCGATGGACTCGATTTCACTCAGCGCGGTGACGGACGTTAGAGAGGTGCATCCGTCAAACATGTACGAGGGGATCTTGGTAACCGAAGCGGGCAACGACACACTTGTCAGAGACGTGCAGTCTTGGAACACGCCCACTATGGTGTCGGAGAAGGCGACATCTTTTGGAAACTCGATGCCCGTGAGGGCCGTAGCCCCCTCGAAGGCGCCCGAGCCCGAAATCATTTTGAGGGTGGAGGGGAGATCGATCTCCGAAAGGTTGCTGCAGCCATAGACCATCATGTTGGCGCTAATCTCCTCGACGCCCTCATCGAAATAGAGCTTTTCGAGCGAGCCAGCGTTTTGCAGCGAGCAAGCGAAGTTCTTGATGGAGCCAGGGATATGGAGCTCCTTGACCTTTGCGAACCTCCGGAAATTCCCTCCGTACATTTTTTCGAGCGTGTCGGGAAGCGTCAGCTGCTCAACGTTCTTGGCCACGATACCAGACGAGAAATAAAGTTTGGTGACTTTGTAGGTCTGGCCACCATGCTCGATAGAGCTGGGCACACTCACCGCGGTCACACTGTCGTCGGCAACAATACCTGTGATTTCCGCCGTGCCCTTATCCGTGGTCTCGCACGAATAGGTCACGCCGTCCTGGGTGATCTCAAACTCCTCCACAGTATACGCAGTCCGCGATGCCGTGGCCGCATATGCGACACCGGCCGTCGCGCCAACGGATAAACATCCGAAGCCGAGAACCAGCGCAAGGCAGAGAGCGGCGGCTCTCCGCCCCCCCCGAAAACTTTCCTCTCCAATTCCCTTCTCCCCCTCTGGTGTCGCCCTCTCTTCCCAAGAGCGATCTATTGATTAGGACAGTTTAAAGACAACATTATGCCCAAAGAGGTCCATCATGGAGATAATCCACTTCTTCGCCCGAAATGGTAATTAATTGGCAGGATTAATTGGCGAGCAACTGAACGAAGAGCAATCTACTAATGGCACATAAATGGCGGCGTCAACACCCGAAGTGCATAGTCTCCGATTCCCAGACAGCACCATCGAGCGCCACAAGGCGCAGGATTGAATTGTTCAGATTCACATGCCTTTACGGGTGTTTTTCTAGCCCCAAAAAGACTGATCTGGTGCTGTGCCACGGAAAGGGCCCATCTACTACGTTTAGGCCGCGGGGTCAACCATAGCCGACTTTTTCGAAAATCGGCAAGCTTTCTACCTGCGGTTTTAATTTCACAAATTCCGGGATGGTCGAGGGTGTTCCGTTAAACGTAGTAGATTACCGCATTTCATGGCAGACGGTCCGACCCAAAGCACAAGGCGACCAGCCTCGGATGGCCATTCACGAAGTTGCGGTGGAATACGGACTGAATTGGCGCCTTAAAGGCAAAAACACTCCGTATTTCACCGCAAGTTATTGGGGAGGGATTGGTTTTAGAGGCGAGCGAGGTCATAGGCTCGCGCGGCAGACTCGCCGGCGCAGATGAGGTTGGTTGCGGCTTCTTGCGAATCGAGTGCCCGCTCCAGGTCCATGGGCTTGCGGCAGATCGGAAGCACCAAGTCGATGCCCTGCTCACACACCGCATCCAGGTTGTCAGCGCGACCACCCACGACGGCGACCACCGGCTTGCTATAGCGCTTGGCACGGCGGGCCACACCCACCGGCGCTTTGCCGGCGGCGGATTGCTCGTCCATATTGCCCTCGCCCGTTATGACCAGGTCGACATCGCGCACGCGCTCGTCAAACCCAACCAGATCGAGCACCGTCTCCACGCCAGAGCGCAGCTCCGCACCGAGCGCCAGCAGCGCAGCACCTAGG
>USFK01000184.1 GCA_900553935.1 uncultured Collinsella sp. | reverse complement strand
GCGGCGTTTAATCGGCGAGCGCCATGTTTATACCACTGGCAGAATTGCGATGGTAAAACTCTTGACAGTTTTACCAAATAGGGTTTCTAGACTATTAGATTGACGTTTGGTAAAACGTTTTTAGCAGGTTGTTTACCATTTGACATCGAAAGGTACGTTTATGTCCCAGACCGCCGCTCCCAATGTTGCTTTTATTTTCGATTGCGACGGAACACTGGTTAATAGCACCCCCGTCTGGGGCTATGCGCAGCCCGAGTTATTACGCCGTCATGGCATTGATGTTACGGTCGACGATTTTGCAAAGTTTGAGCATTTGTCGCTGGAGGACGAGTGCCAGGCCTACCACGACACGTGGGGCATTGGCGAAGGTGGCGAGGAGCTGTACCGCGAGCTGAGCGAGATCCTGATCGATGGCTATTCCAAGGTGCCGCCGCGTGAGGGGCTCCTGGCATTTTTGGAGCAGGCGAAGGCGGCCGGTATTGCCATGTGCGTTGCCACGTCCACGCCGGCCGAGCTGGTTAAGTCTGCACTTGCGGGCGCCGGGCTCGATGCCTACATGGAGTTTGTGACCACGACGGGCGAGGCTGGGCGCTCCAAGCAGTTCCCCGACGTGTACGAGCTGGCACTGAGCCGCCTGGAAGAGCGCCGCGGGCACAAGTTTGAGCGAGCATGGGTGTTTGAGGACGCCGTCTTTGGCCTTAAGAGCTCTAGGGTCGCTGGCTTTAAGCGTGTAGGTATTTATGACCCGCACGGCCGTATGGAGCGCGACGAGGTGCGTGACAACTGCGACATCTTTATCGACAGCTATGAGGACTTAGACCTGGCCCGCATGCTTTCGTTTGAGGGTTAGGCGAGGGCCGTGTCTTGCAAAGTATTAGTGGTTTGCGGCTCGCCGGTGGTGGCGAGCGCGGATCTGCTGCGTCAATTGGCAGGGGAGTGCGGCCTCATCGTAGCCGTAGACCGCGGCCTGGACGCTCTGTTGGGCGCTGGCCTGAGCTGCAACGTCTACGTGGGCGACGCCGACACCGTAAGCGATGAGGGACGCGCTCTGGTTGATGCCGCTGTCGATTTTGAAGTAGAACGCCACAACCCCTACAAGGACTATACCGATCTGGCATTGGCGCTCGATTCCGTTCGCCGCCGCTGGCCGGGTGCCGAAGTGGTTGCGACTTGCGCCACCGGCGGCCGCCCCGACATGGCACTTTCTGTGTTAGGGCTACTGGCAGGCTATGCGGACGCCCCCATCTGGATCGAAGAAGACGAAGTGACGGCCAGAATCCTGCACCAGGACGAGACCTGGACCATCGAGGGCGCCGAGGGCAAAACCTTCTCCATCATCGCCATCGCTCCCAACACAGAGATAAGCGAACACGGCCTAGAATGGGAACTAGACCACAGCCCCCTAGGGCTCTTGGCCGACACGGGCATCAGCAACATAGTCAGGTCAACCGCCAAAATAACCGTCCATAAGGGTGTTGCAATAGCGTATTTGCTGCATTAGGGTTTTATCCCGTCCCAGGAAAACCCGTAAGGCGGAAAATCAATCCAAAATTCCCCCTTGCATCCCCGAAGATCTTCCCCTATAGTACTGCCTCGTCACGGGGGCGTAGCTCAGCTGGGAGAGCGCTTGACTGGCAGTCAAGAGGTCAGGGGTTCGATCCCCCTCGTCTCCACCCGAGCATTGAATGAGGCTCCAACGCAAGTTGGGGCTTTTTTCATATAGGCACACAAGGTCAAAGGCGGCAGCATGATCCTCCTGGTCGACAAGATCGAAAAAAGCTTCGGCGCGCGCGTCCTCTTTAGCGGCGCGTCCTTCCAGATCAACCCCGGCGAGCGCTTTGCGCTCGTTGGGCCCAACGGCGCCGGCAAAACCACCATGCTCAAAATCATCATGGGCATCGACAGCCCCGACGCCGGCCAGGTCCAGTATGCCAAAGACTGCCAGGTGGGCTACCTAGAGCAGGAAACCAACCTAGAGCACAAGGACACCACCATCCTTGCCGAGGTCATGGCCGCCGCCAAGGAAATCCGCCGCATGGGCGAGCGCGCCAACGAACTGCAGGCCCAAATCACCGAGCTCTCCGAGCAGGGCAAGGACGTCGACGCGCTCCTTAACGAGTACGGCCAGGTCCAGGACCGCTTTGAGCACCTGGGCGGCTACGAACTCGAGAGCAACGCCCGC
The DNA here is from genome assembly GCA_900553935.1 of uncultured Collinsella sp. Taxonomy (GTDB): domain Bacteria; phylum Actinomycetota; class Coriobacteriia; order Coriobacteriales; family Coriobacteriaceae; genus Collinsella. Next base: position 1,171 of record USFK01000184.1, on the reverse strand, counting down.
AAGATCCTGTCCGGCCTGGGCTTTAAGGTCACCGACTTTGAGCGCCCGTGCTCCGAGTTCTCGGGCGGCTGGCAGATGCGCATCGCGCTTGCCAAGCTCTTCCTGCGTCACCCCGACCTGCTGCTTCTGGACGAGCCCACCAACCACCTGGACCTCGAGAGCGTCCAGTGGCTGCGCGGCTTTATCGCCAACTATGACGGCGCTGTGCTCATCGTCAGCCACGACCGCGCGTTTATGGACGCCTGCGTCGACCACGTCGCCGCGCTCGAGAACCGCCGCGTAACCACCTACACCGGCAACTACAGCAGCTACCTCAAGCAGCGCGAGGACAACCTGGAGCAGATGCGCGCAAAGCGTGCCGCCCAGGAGCGCGACATCGCCCACATGCAGGTCTTCGTAGACAAGTTCCGCTATAAGCCCACCAAGGCCGCCCAGGCGCAGGAGCGCATCCGCAAGATCGAGCAGATCAAAAAGGAGCTCGTCATCCTGCCCGAGGGCCACAAGCACATCGACTTTAAGTTCCCCGACCCGCCGCGCTCCGGCGACATGGTCGTGGGCCTCGAGGGCGTATCCAAGTCCTACGGCGACAAGCACATCTACAGCGATATCGACCTCAAGCTCTACCGCGGCGAGCACGTGGCGCTCGTCGGCCCCAACGGCGCCGGCAAGTCCACGCTCATGAAGATCATCGCGGGACTGGAGCCGCCCACCACCGGCACCCGCGACCTGGGCACCAACGTGGGCGTGGCCTATTACGCCCAGCACGCGCTCGAGGGCATGACCGAGTCCAACACCGTCCTGCAAGAGATCGACACCGTCACGCCCAAGTGGACCGTGCCACAGCAGCGCAGCCTGCTGGGCGCCTTCCTGTTTAGCGACAACGACGCAATCGAAAAGCAGGTTCGCGTCCTCTCCGGCGGCGAAAAGGCGCGTCTGGCGCTCGCCAAGATGCTCGTAGCACCCGAGGCGCTCCTGTGCCTGGACGAGCCCACCAACCACCTAGACATCGACTCGGTGGACATGCTCGAGAACGCCCTGCAAAACTTCCCCGGCACCATCGTGCTGATCAGCCACGACGAGCACCTGGTGCGCGCCGTGGCCAACCGCGTCATCGATATCCGCGACGGCAAAGTCACGGTCTACGACGGCGATTACGACTACTACCTCTACA
>USFK01000183.1 GCA_900553935.1 uncultured Collinsella sp. | reverse complement strand
GTAAGTGGCGATTGGCAACGCAAAGGCCTTTACCAGCTGCAAGCGGAAACCGGCACCCCGTCCCCTGCGGGCGAGTTCTTTTGGTTGCGACGGTTGCTCCACGTCACGTTGTGCTCCTTGTAGTAATCGGGCGCCTCGTTGCCGCTCGCGCTAATGGGGTCGTTGCCGGTCAGGGTGTCGGCAATATCCTGCACGAACTTAATGAACAGGCTCGAATCGTCGGTCTCGGACGAATCAAAGTCAAAGCCAAACTCCACCGCGCCGCCGATGATCTTGTCCACGCACTCCGGGTCGTCGCCGTCCAGCCAAATGACCACGGTGTACTTGTCCACGTCGCCCACGCGGAAGTTCGCGTGGCTAATGGTCGTCACCACGTCTTTGGACGCAAACGGCTCGGTGTTGGGCTCGGGATTGCCGTCGGCCGCGGCAGCCGCGTAGGTGGTGGGCTTGCCGTTGCGATACACCCGCACGCGCGCCGCCTTCTCCACGCCCTTGCTGGCGCTGACCACCTTGAGCTTGGCGCTGTAGCCCAGATCGGTCTTGCCGGCGTTGCGGATATAGAAGGTGTACGCCACGTAGTTCTTGCCGTTGTGGCTGCCGTCGACGCTATCCAGGTTGTCGGGCAGGTCGTCGGCGGCGATATTGGTGCCGTTGTCCACGGCGTCGGCCGCCAGGCGCGCGGTGGCGTTGTTAAAGTCGCCGTTGTCGGCAATGGCCACGCCGCGGCGGAACAGCTCCAGGCGGTTGAGGTTGATGGTGAAGTTGCCCATGTTTTCCTGCATAAACGACAGGGCAAACAGCACGCCAAAGGCAAGCGCCAGCACCACGAGGGCCTTTTGCAGCTTGTCCATGCGCAGCAGCGCCGCGCCGATGCGTTCCATGCGGCGCTTGGGCATGTACATGGACACGACCGCGTCGGGGTCGATGTCGTCGAGGTCCTGGTCGGCCAGCGCCTGCTCCAGCTCCTCGATGCGCACCACGCCGCGCAAGTCGCGCTTGGGTTTGGGCTTGCGCTTGGGCTTGGGCTTGCCGAAGCGCTTGCGGGAGGTGGGGTCTGTGCTGGGGGTGTCCTCGGGCTGACCCTCGGTCAAACCCTCAGCCAAATCCTCGGCAGCTTGATCTTTATTGTCGTTACGCTTGAACAGTGCCATGGCGATCAGATCTTATATTTGGCGCGGATGTAGCCGACGTATTCTTTGACGAGCTCGCGCTCCATGTCGTCGGCATAGCGGAACTGCAGGCCGCAGACGTTGCGGTACAGGCTGCCCTTGGGCGCGCGGCGCACCCAGCACACGATGCCCAGCTGCTCGGGCAGCTCGTGGCGCTCTCCCTGCAGGCGGATTGTGGGCATTTGTACGGCCAGGGCCTCGCCCACATCGGGGTAGTCGTTAAGGTAGATGGCCAGGCCGCCGGCCGAGACGTCGATGGTCATGGCGTCCTCGGGCTCAGGGGTCGGCGCGTTGTCGCGCTGGTAGGTCAGGCGCATGGCGACCTTAAAACGCTCGTCGCGGCGCTTGACGAAGCTGCGCTGCTCGGCGACTTTGCGCATTTTCCAATAGGTGCGGATGCCCTTTTTCTCGACTGCCTCGGGATAGCCGGCGAGCACGAACGTCTCCTCGCCTACTTTGTACTGCAGCAGCAGCTTTTGGTTTTCGTCCATGAGCAGCGGCTTGCCGGCAAGCATGGGCGCGCTCATAAGGAAGTACGCCTCGTCCAGGTCCTCTTTGTACGTGGCGAGCATGTTGAAGTCGGTTTTTTGGCCCATGGGCACGTCGAATGCCACCTGAAGCTTGGTCCCCGGCGCTATCTGTTGCTCTGCCATGTATTCTCCCCTAGTCGCGGGCGCCGATATCATCGTCGTGCGCGATGCGCATTGGGCTATTGTAACTGCTTTGCCGCAGGTTTCGATGTGCGCTGCGTGAAATGCTGAGATGAGGGGTGTGTGCGGGCGTGGACGGCGCGGCTGGGCGCGGCAGACGTGGCAGTCACCGCACGAGCGAGGATTATCGGACGGCCGGAAAACGAGAGTGGATTATCGGACGGTTTTGGGGCTTTTGACGGCCGATTCCGTCCGAAAATCCACTCTCGATCTTCAAGCGTCCAGATTTCCACGCTCGTGCGTCCGAAAATCCACTCTCGAGCTCTGCATGCCCTTTCGCTCGGTCCTGCAGAGAATGTCACGGATGGACTTCCCTCGTCTCTCAGTTATCTCTCATAAGTATCTCTTATCTTTCTGTTATCTCTCATATTAAAGATGAGTGAGAGATGAGAGATAGAGCGAACGATACCTGCTTTAGTAAGGCGCGTTTTTGCAGGTAGGAAAGTCAATGATCAGGTAGCACCGTTGCGGTTCACCTCTATACGGCACCGTTATCTCTCATAATTGTCTCTCATCTATCTGTTATCTCTCATATTAGTGACGAATGAGAGACGAGAGATGTGTGAGTGATACGTGAGCGTGGATTTTTGGACGGTTGGAAAATGAGAGTGGATATTCGGACGGTTTTTGGGGCTTTTGAGGCTGATTCTGTCCGATTTTCCACTCTCGAGCTGTGGGCGTCCGGATTTCCTCGCTCGTGCGTCCGGATTTCCTCGCTCGTGCGACCAACGTCCGATAATCCACGCTCGTGCGGTGCACGCACGGGAGGCGCCGCCCAATCCGCCGGCATCGTCTCTAGTTCGTCGCAGAGCCGCGGCTCCATATGGGTATACTCTCGAGGATTCGACTCGACTCGCCCCCGCTGGGGCGTCAAAGGAGACTGCATATGCCCACTACCTCAACCGACCCGCGCGCCGCTGCTGCTGCACTTCTGGTGCCCGGAACCACCTGCCACGGCTTTACCGTCGAGCGCTGCGAGACCGTGCCCGAGCTCGACGCAGACGCTTACGTGCTGCGCCACGCCGCCTCGGGCGCGCGCCTGCTGTACCTGGCGTGCGACGACGAAAACAAGGCCTTTGCCATTGGCTTTAAGACGCCGCCGGCCGATTCCACCGGTGTTTTCCATATTCTTGAGCACTCGGTGCTGTGCGGATCGGCCAAGTTTCCCGTCAAGGAGCCGTTCGTCGATCTGATCAAGAGCTCCATGCAGACGTTCCTCAACGCCATGACCTACCCCGACAAGACCATCTACCCCGTTGCCACCACCAACGAGCAGGACCTCTACAACCTGATGGACGTGTACCTGGACGCAGTGTTCAACCCGGCCATCTATACCAAGCCCACCATTTTTGAGCAGGAAGGCTGGCACTACGAGCTGGACCTGCCGGAGGGCGACGGCGCCGATGACGACACCGGCGAGGTAGATTTTGAGGCATGTCCCAAAAATCTACGCGAGGGAACGCTGCGCTACAACGGCGTGGTGTTCAACGAGATGAAGGGCGCGCTGTCCGACCCCATGAGCGTGCTGGACGACGCCGTCAACGCCGCGCTCTATC
>USFK01000182.1 GCA_900553935.1 uncultured Collinsella sp. | reverse complement strand
GAGGAATTCCCCTTTTCCTGTGTTCCCTCCCCTGTTCCAGTTCATCATACTGCTGTTTCAGTTCATGACACGCCTGGGCAATGCGCTGTTCCAGTCGGGCGACTATGCCAACGCGGGAACCGCCTTCCGTCAGGCTGCCATCGACGGCGCCAATCCGGCTCCTGCCGCCGCACTCGGCGAGCTCGGTCGTTGCTTCATTAAGCTCGGCCGTCCGGCGGACGCCGTGGAGACCTACCGCACGGCTATCGACTTTGCCGGCCCCCGCGACGACACGCGTGCGCTCAACGCCGGCATGGGTCAGGCGCTTTCTGCCGCCGGCCGTCCCTCCGAGGCACTCGACGCCTTTAACACCGCTACTGCCGATGGCATCTACCAGCTCACCTCCGAGCAGGCCGATGAGCTTGCCCGCGTGCAGGATTCGCTTGCCGCGCTGTCTGCCCAGACGGCTATGGCCACGGCTCCGGCGCCCGCGATGGACGCTCCTGCCGTCGATCCGCTCGATCCTACGGGCGCGACCGGTCAGTTTATGCCTGATCCCTCGGACACCGGCTTCTTTACGCTGTCCGAGTCCGAGATGGTCCAGCAGGACCGTCAGGATCGTAAGCAGGCCAAGGTCCGTCGTCGCCATCGCCACACGGGCCTCAAAGTCTTCATCGTGCTGCTTCTGCTCATTTTGATCGCCGCGGGCGGTCTGGGCTTTGCCTACACGCGCGGCTTTGGCTTCCCGTCTCAGGAGTCTGTCGTTACCGATCTGTTCCAGGCTGTCGGCGACGGTGACGCCGCAAAGGCCGAGTCTTGCCTGGCCTCGAGCCTGTCCGAGGACGCTAAGTCGATGATCATCTCCTCGATTCCGCAGGGTGCCACCGTGTCCGTCGAGGGCATGGATCAGTCCATGACCGAGACGACCGCCAAGGTGAAGGCATCGCTGTCCAAGGGCGGCGAGCAGGAGTACACCGTCAAATTCGTGCGCTCCGACAACCATATCGGCTGGGCCGTTTCTTCGCTCGATATGGATTTCTCGGCTGCTGACAACCAGTAGTGACCTTATGGGATTTAGCTTTGCCCGGCGCTTCACCGCAAGTGAGGTGCCGGGCTTGCGCTAGTATGATGAGCTAGTAGTTTTCCAGCAATCATCCAACACATCAGGAGTTGCGTTGTTTTCTTTGATGGATATGTTCTTCGGTAGCTATGCGGGCGATCTTGCCATCGACCTCGGCACCGCAAATACGCTTGTCTCCGTGCGCGGCAAGGGCATCGTTATTCGCGAGCCCTCTGTAGTCGCCATCGACAAGAACGACGAGCGCATCCTGGCGGTCGGTATCGAGGCAAAGCGCATGCTCGGCCGTACGCCCGGCAACATCGTGGCCGTTCGTCCCCTGAAGGACGGCGTCATCGCCGACTTCGATGTTACCGAGGCCATGCTTCGCTACTTTATCGACAAGGCGTCCGAGAAGCGCTATCCGTGGACTCCGCGTCCGCGTGTTGTCGTCTGCGTTCCCTCCGGTGTCACGTCGGTCGAGAAGCGCGCTGTCTTTGAGGCCACGATCCAGGCCGGCGCCCGCCAGGCCTATCTGATCGAAGAGCCTATGGCAGCTGCTATCGGCGCCGACCTGCCCGTCGAGGAACCCACCGGCTCCATGGTCATCGACATCGGCGGCGGTACCACCGAGGTTGCCGTTATCGCTATGGGCGGCATCGTCGTCTCGCAGTCCATCCGTATTGCCGGCGACGAGTTCGATCAGGCCATCCTCACGCACGTTCGCGATGCCTACAACCTGGCCATCGGCGAGCGTACGGCAGAGGACATCAAGATCAAGGTCGGCTCCGCCGTGCCGCTTAAGGACGAACTCGACGTCGAGGTCAACGGCCGCGACGTGATCACCGGTCTGCCCAAGACCGTGCGCATCGAGAGCGAGGAGATTCGTCGCGCGCTCAACAAGCCGCTCGACGAGATGGCCAAGGCCGTCAAGGACGCACTCGACGCTACGCCTCCCGATCTTGCCTCGGACCTTATGTACTACGGCATTTTGCTGACCGGTGGCGGCGCGCTGCTGCGTGGTCTCGACGTGCGCCTGCGCGATGAGACCGGCGTTTCGGTCAACGTCAGCCCCACGGCGCTCGATAACGTTGTTAACGGCTGTGCCCGCGTGCTCGAGGCCAATGCGTTTGATGGCGGCTTCGTCCAGACCAATGCTTAATTTCCAAAAGGTGGATTCCATTTGGCACGATCTTCGGGTTTCTCCACAAATCTGAATACCAAGCGACAATCAACGGGTATGCGCCCGTTGATTGTTTTCAGCCTGATTTCGGTGTTGCTGCTCACGTTTTACATCCGCGAGGGCGAGGCAGGACCGATTCATGCCGTGCGCTCGGGCGTGACGACGATTACCTCGCCGGTGCGCTTTGTGGGCTCGGCTGTGGCGGCTCCCTTCAATGCGATCGGTAACGTGTTCTCTAACCTTACGGCGTCGCAGGACACGCTTGACGAGCTTAAGAAGCAAAACGAGGAACTGACCTCTAAGGTTGCCGAGCTCTCCGAGGCTCAAAAGACCGCCGAGCGACTGGAGGGGCTGGTCGGCCTGCAGTCGACCTACAACCTCAAATCAACCGCAGCTCGTATCGTCGGCGCTTCGGGCGATGCCTGGACCTCGACCGTCACCATCGATAAGGGTTCTGCCGACGGTCTTACCATCAACATGCCTGTGACGAGTTCTGCCGGTGTCATAGGCCAGATTATTGAGGTCTCGGCCAAGACGTCCACCGTGCGCCTGATTGGCGACGAGAACTCGGGCGTGTCCGCTATGGTGCAGGACACGCGCGCCCAGGGCATGCTGCAGGGTCAGGCTGACGGCACGCTGCGTCTTGAGTACGTGAGCGTCGACTCCGACGTTAAGGTTGGCGACATCATCGTGACCTCGGGCATTGGCGGTGTGTTCCCCAAGGGCCTTCCGCTCGGCACCGTCTCGTCGGTTGAGAAATCGGCAAACGACGTGTACTACACCATTGTGGTGCGCGCTCAGACCACGGCCGAGAACAACGAGGAAGTGCTGGTCATTACCTCGCTGACCGACGAACAGTCGGCCTCGGATGAGGACGTGAACACGGCCAACAGCACGCCGCAGGGAACGTCGCGCGATGCTGCGACCAAGACGAAGGACGAGAGCCCGGATGACAGTTCCGACACGTCCGAGACGACCGATTCCGGCTCGAGCGAATAGGGGGCATGTCCATGGATCTACACGAGCAGGGGATGAGCTCCCGTACGTTTGTAATCGCCGCCATTGTGTGCGTGCTGCTGCAGGCAGGCCTGGCACCGCAGATCTCCATTGCGGGCGGTCGCGTCAACTTTATGATTATCCTGGTGTGCCTAAGCGTGTTCTCGGGCGACCCGACCCGTGCCGTCGTGTGCGGTTTTTGCAGCGGCTTGTTCTATGACCTTTCCGCTGCCGTGCCGGTGGGC
>USFK01000181.1 GCA_900553935.1 uncultured Collinsella sp. | reverse complement strand
GGGCGGCCCCTTTGACCTGGTCCTGCTCGACCCGCCCTATGCTTATGGCGCCGAGCCGGTCGAGGAGCTGCTGCAGAACTTGACCCAGCAGGACTTGCTGGCGCAGGGTGCCTATGCGCTGTTTGAGCACGCTGCCGCCGACGCGGGCGCACATCCGGCAGGTTTTGAGGTCGTGCGCGAGAAGCGTTACGGCATAACCTCGGTCGACCTGCTTCGCTGGGTTGGCAACGGCGAGGATGATGACAACGATAGCGACGCACCCACGGAGGATGCCCATGAATGACACCATCAACCGCGTAATCGTCCCGGGCACCTTCGATCCCATCACCTTTGGCCATATCGATGTGATCCGCCGAGCCCGCCGCATCTTTCCCAGCGTGATCGTCGCCGTGGCCGAATCGCAGGGTAAAAACGGCGTGGGTACCACCTTTATGCTCGACGAGCGCGTGGCGCTGGCCCGTGAGGCGCTCGGCGATATTGACGGCGTCGAGGTACTGCCCTTCACCGGCCTCTTGGTCGATTTTGCCCGCGAACAGGGAGCAGGAGCGGTGGTCAAGGGCCTGCGCGCCATGACCGACTTTGAGTACGAGCTGCAGCAGGCCGACCTCAACTACCGCCTGGATAACGAGCTGGAGTCCATCTTTGTCATGAGTGCGCCGCAGTACGGCTATATCTCGAGCTCGGTGGTTCGCCAGATTGCCTCGCTCGGGAGCGACGTCTCTAATTTTGTTCCGCCCAATGTGGTCGAGGCGCTCAAACATCGCTTTTCGTGACGTTTTTTAATGCCTGGTGGCATGTGGTAAACTAACACGATGATATGTTACCTATGAAAGGAGACCGGATGCCGGGCGAGAATTTTCCTGGCGACAGGATCGTGAGTCTTGTCGACGAGCTCGAGGGGCTCATCGAAGAGGCTAAGACGCCGTTCGGCAAGAACGCCCAGATGAAGGTTATCGACGCCGACGTCTTCTTTAACATCCTCGACGAGATCCGCATGAGCTATCCCGAGGAATGGCAGAAGTCCCGCCGTATCCTCAAGGAGCGCGAGGAGCTTATGGCTTCCGCCGCCGCTCAGGCCGATTCCATCATCGCCGATGCTCAGCAGCAGGCCCTCACCATTGCCGGTGAGCAGGAGATCGTTCGCTTGGCGCAGCAGCAGGCCGACGACATCCGCGACCGTGCCCAGCAGTATGAGCGCGAGACGCGCTATGCCGCCGAGGACTACGCCGAGCAGGTCTTTACGCACCTCGAGGAGAACCTCAAGAGCCTGACCGGCACGGTGACCCGTTGCCGTCAGCAGCTCAACGAGGGTGCCGCCCAGCAGAATGGTCAGTGGTAATGGCTGAGTTCCCGAGCGTTACCGTCGATCTTTCCGAGCAGCTCGAGTTTCCCGGAGACTCGTATCCGCTGACCGGCAAGGTCGATGTTGCCACCTATACGGTGGGCGAGAAGAAGTACCAGCTGCAGGACGGCATTGACTACGACGTGGTCTTTACCAATGCCGGCACCGGTGTTCTGCTTACGGGTATGGTCCGCGCTCGCGCAACCGGTGAGTGCGACCGTTGCCTTGAGCCCGCTTCGTTTGATATTGCAGGCGAGATCGAGGAGTTCTACCTCTTTGAGGAGCCCGAGGACCCCGAGGCCTACGAAGACGGCTTCGAGCTTTTGGGCGAGGATCGCATCGTCGATCTTGGCGAGCCCATTAACGATGCCGTTGTCATGGACACGCCGTTCGTTGTCCTGTGCAAGCCCGATTGCCGCGGTCTGTGCCCCACCTGCGGCATCAATCTCAACGTCGAGCAATGCGATTGCGCCGCTCAAGCAGAGGCCGAATGGGCCGCTGCCACGGAAAATCCATTTGCAGCATTGAAGAATCTCAAGCTTGACGAGTAAAACTGTGGTAATATCGCTACTTGCGCGTAATCGCCACACTGGATAGTTCATAAGGAAGGTCACTATGCCCGTACCTAAACAAAAGCAGGGTCGTATCCGCACCCATACCCGTCGTTCCGCCAACATGAAGATCTCGGCTGCGGCTCAGTCCACGTGCCCCCGTTGCGGCGCTGTCAAGCTCCCGCACCACGTGTGCCCCAGCTGCGGTTTCTACAAGGACCGCGAGGTTATCGTTACCGAGTAACTGTATACTCTGGATACGATGCCGTTCCAACTGGAACCACAATGGCCGGCTCAATGAGTCGGCCATTTTTGTATAAGGAGTATGTATATGAGTAACGTTCGCGTTTGTGTAGACGTTGTGGGTGGAGACGAGAAGCCACAGGTTGTCCTCGACGGTATCGAGGCGGCGCTTGCGGCTGATCCCGATATCGAGGTCTTGGCCGTCGGTCCCGCAGAGATCGTGAACCCCTTTGCCGCGGCTCACGCTCGCGTTGAGGCCTTGGAGGCTCCCGATGTCATCGCCATGGATGACGATCCCATTCGAGCCGTGATGACCAAGCGCAAGTCCTCGATCGTACTTGCCTGCCGCGCTATCAAGAAGGGTAACGCGGATGCGTTCTTCTCTGCCGGCTCCACTGGCGCCATGACCGCTGCCGCTACCGCCTACGTGACGCCATTTAGGTATCAGGCCGAGGGCAAGAAGCAGCCGGTGCGTCCGTGCCTCACCAATGCACTGCCCAACCGCGCCGGCGGTCTGACGGTCCTGTGCGACATGGGCGCCAACCCCGATGTCGAGGTCGACGACATGGTGCGTTTTGCCCAGATGGGTAGCGCCTATGCGCGCGTCGTCCTGGGCATTGAGCATCCCCGCGTCGGTCTACTCGGCAACGGCACCGAGGACGAGAAGGGCTCCAACTTCACCAAGTCGTGCTTCCCGGCCATGAAGGCCGCTGTTCCCGGTTTTGTTGGCAACTGCGAGGGCACCGATCTTACGTCGGGCAATTTTGACGTCGTCGTTGCCGATGGCATGTCGGGCAACATCGCGCTCAAGGCCACCGAGGGCGCCGCTAAGTTTTTGCTGCAAGAGCTCAAGGGTGCCTTTATGGCTTCGCTCGGCACCAAGATCGCCGCGCTGCTCATCAAAAAGCAGATGCGCGAGATCAAGGCAAAGCTCTCGGGCGATGCTAAGGGCGGCGCCATTCTGCTGGGCCTGCGCGGCGTGGTCCTGATCGGCCACGGTGCCACCTCGGTCGAGGCCGTCAAAAACGGTACGCTCGCCGCGGCGGAGGCCGTACGCGCCGGGCTTGTCGAGAACGTTGCCAACTCTATGGACGGCATCGTTTTGTAAGAGCGAGTTAGAGCGCTGTTATGTGCCTCGCGGCCTGCGTCGTGGGGTAGAATCAAAACCGTGTCTTGGCGCTGCGCTTGCGGCGCCAGCGCGTTGATGTTCACGCAATACGAGAGGAAGCGCTATGGACCGCTCCGAAATCTTCGATAAGATCGCCGAAGTTGCCGCCGATGTGTTGGGTGTCGACGTTGCCGAGATTAGCGACCAGAAACGCGCGCAGGCGGCGGCGCTGGTAGAGCACTACACAGAGCGCGATCAG
>USFK01000180.1 GCA_900553935.1 uncultured Collinsella sp. | reverse complement strand
GTTCATGGAACTGGACGACAAGGTGCCTATGGTGTTCCGCCTGCTGCCCAAGGAGTCAACATGAAGGCGCTCGGCGAGTACACCGTCACCGTCGACTGCGATGTGATTCAGGCCGATGGCGGCACGCGTACAGCGAGCATTACCGGCGCTTGGGTGGCGCTGCACGACGCCCTCGCCATGTGGGTCGAGGCAGGCAAGATCGAGCGCATCCCGCTTACCGGCCAGGTGGCCGCCATCTCCATGGGCGTTGTCGACGGCAATACGCTGCTTGACCTCGATTATTCCGAGGACAGCCATGCCGAAGTCGACATGAACCTCGTCGCCACCGACACCGGTGAGATGATCGAGCTCCAGGGCACTGGCGAGCAGGCGCCCTTTGACCGTAAGCGCCTCAACGCCCTGCTCGACCTGGGCGACAAAGGCATCGCCGAGCTCATCGAGCTTCAGCGCCAAGCCATCGCCTAACCTGCCAAAAAGGGACAGGTTTATTTTGGCAGGTTTTATCTGGGAAAACGTCGAAGTATAAGACTGCCGTTGATTGAGAGGGGAGAGGCGGAGGCCCTCGTCGCCCTCGGCGCGGCATTGCTATAGAGACAAGGAGACCACTCATGGCACTTGAGAAGATCGACATCGACACCCTCGACCCGGCGGCGACCATCGTCGTGGCAACGGGCAACGCCCATAAGCTCACCGAGATCGAGGCCATTTTGGGCAAGGTTATGCCCGAGGTTCGCTTTGTGGCGCTCGGCCAGCTAGGTGATTTTGAGGACCCCGAGGAAAACGGCACGACGTTTTTGGAGAACGCCATCATCAAGGCGCAGGCTGCCGTCGAAGAGACGGGGCTCATGGCCATTGCCGACGATTCGGGCCTGGTCGTCGATGCTCTGGACGGCGAGCCGGGCGTGTATAGCGCACGCTATGCGGGCGTTCACGGTGACGATGCCGCCAACAATGCCAAGCTGCTCGTGAATCTGGAGGGCGTGGCCGACGAGGACCGCACTGCGCGCTTTATGAGCGTCGTCGCGCTCATCGACACGGACGGTTTGGTCACCTATGGTGAGGGCACCTGCGAGGGTGTTATCGCGCACGAGGGCCGTGGCGATCACGGCTTTGGCTACGACCCGCTGTTCCTGCCGGTCGACACGCCGGGCAAGACCATGGCCGAGCTGACGGCGGACGAGAAGAACGCCATCAGCCACCGATTCCATGCGCTCGAGCACCTATCCGCCAAACTGACGGGCGAGGAGTAGGCCGTGCGTGCGGTGGTGCAGCGCGTGCTCAACGCCGGCGTGACGGTCGACGGCGAGTGCGTGGGCAAAATTGGGCGCGGCTATCTGGTGCTGCTGGGCGTGGGCCACGGCGACACGCGCGCCGAGGCCGATAAGCTGTGGGGCAAGCTCCGGGGCTTGCGCATTAACGAGGACGAGAACGGCAAGACCAACCTGGCACTTGCCGATGTCGACGGCGAGGTTCTCGTGGTGTCGCAGTTCACGCTGTTCGCCGATTGCCGTCACGGCCGCCGCCCATCGTTTACGGATGCCGGCGCCCCCGATGTTGCCAACAAGCTCTACGAGTACTTCCTGACGCTTGTGCGCGAGGACGTCGAGCACGTAGCGCATGGCATCTTCGGCGCCGACATGAAGGTCGACCTCGTCAACGACGGTCCATTCACCATCGTCTTGGACACCGATAGTCTGTAAGTAGTCAATTTGGGACGGGGCTTATTTAGCTACTTGCGCGTGGCCGCAACAGGGTGCTATAGTATTAGAGTTTTGTCTATCTTAGGGGTATTATCCCCTTTTTGAATTGCACCTTCTGGAGGCCCTGTTCATGGAAGAGATGGAAGTCAATCACGTCGACGACATCCACGAGAAGCTGACCGATATGGTGGGCGATCGCGTTAAGGTGAAGGCCAACATGGGCCGCACCCGCGTCGTCGAGCGCATGGGCACCATCAAGAGCGTCCACCCGGCTGTCTTTATCGTCGAGGTTGACGAACGCCGCGGCCGCAAGTCGCGTCAGTCCTACCAGTACATCGACGTCCTTACCGGTCAGGTCGAGCTGTTCGACCCCGAGAGCGGTGAGCACATCTTTACTCCGCTCGGCAATCAGCTCGAGGAGCACTAGCGGTGACCGATTGGTCCCTGACCCTTTCCGCGCCGGCAAAGATCAACCTCTATCTGGGGGTTCATACCGAGCGTGACGCCCGCGGCTACCACAGGGTCGATTCCCTGATGGCAGCCGTCGACCTTTCCGATACCGTGACGGTCACGCCGGCGCAGGCGCTGACCGTCCAGACGGTTCCGGCATCAGATTTTCCCATGCAAAAGAATACGGCGTATCGTGCAGCTGCTGCTATGGCCGAGCATTATGGTCGCGAAGCCAATGTCTGCATCACGATCGAGAAACGCATCCCGTTGTGTGCCGGCCTGGGTGGTCCTTCGACGGATGCCGCGGCGGTCATTGTTGCCTTGGCAGAGAGTTGGGGTATCGACCGTGCCGATCCCGCGCTGGATAACATCGCGCGCGGCATTGGCGCCGACGTTCCCTTCTTTTTGCATGCCAGCCCTGCATTTTACGTGGGTGGGGGAGACGTGCTGGCCACCGAGTACCCCGCACTACCCGCGACGCCCGTCGTGCTGGTCAAGCCGCGCGAGGCAAGCGTTTCAACAATTGAAGCCTATCGACGTTTTGACGAGGCTCCGGTGCCTGCAGACAAGCCCGGCGCGATAGCTTCTGCCTTGCATGCTGGTGATGCCGAGACGGCATATGCGCTCATCCATAACAACCTGGGTGTCATTTCCGCACAGATGGAGCCGCAGATTCAAATGGTTCTCGATTGGCTGCGTAAACAGGACGGCACCGTTGCTGTAGATGTGTGCGGATCGGGTGCCTGCTCATTTGCCATTTGCGACACCGCCGCCACGGCCGAAAGGCTTGCCGACGCTGCCCAGCAAAACGGCTGGTGGTCCTGCGCGACGGAGCTCATTCCCAACACGGTTCAAATCGACGCGCCAAAGAAATAAAATTTTCTCTAGCACGCGGCGAAAATCTTTGTTATTATAGTCGAGCTAACGGGTTGTGGCTCAGTTTGGTAGAGCACTGCGTTCGGGACGCAGGGGTCGCTGGTTCAAATCCAGTCAACCCGACCAGAGCATGAGGAGGGACCGCTTCTTGCGGTCCCTTTTTTTAGCTATTGTTGTGATACCGCGATACCCGCGGTATACTCATTCGAGCTTGTCTCGCTGTATTGTGGAGGTCTAAATGTTTGGACTGAGGGCTCCTGAGCTCATCATTATTCTCGTCGTTGTCCTGATTATCTTCGGGCCCAAGAACCTGCCGAAGCTCGGCAAGTCCCTCGGCTCTACCGTCAAGAATATCCGTGAGGGTATGGAGGGCGACGATAAGGCCGAGACCAAGCAGGCCGAGGAGGTCGTGGTCGAGCAGTCCGAGGAGGACAAGGAGATCGCTGAGCTCGAGGCCACTTTTCTTATAAACATCTCCCCTTTATTTTCAAGTAGTGATTTTCGGGTTCGGT